>CBFGXV010000193.1:0-5798 GCA_965652755.1 uncultured Chryseosolibacter sp.
GTTCAAAACTAGACGACGCAAATGCAATTCCCTGGAAGCCCGCAAAGATCACCAGGCATGAAAGCAGCATGATGATCTTATAACCATACCGGTCGGAGAGCGGACCGAACAGCAGCGAGCCGGCGAGTATGCCAATCGGCAGGATGGAGAAGAGCGTGCCGGCGGTGATGTCGTCGAGCAGAAATTTTTCGCGCAACGCCTGCGCAACTGATCCAAGTGTTATCAGAGAGATCCCGAAGAGAAGCATGCCCAGGCACGCGCAGACAAAAATGAGACGGGAAGATCGCATGAAAGGCGTCGTTTAGTTTTGGATATTTTTAAGAGCGAGGAAGCCGGCGCCGTAAATGGCGGCGTCGCCGTGCAGGCCGGAAGGCTCGAGCGTTACCTGCTTGATACTGATCGGCTGCGCCCACTTGCGCGCCTCCTCCCCGATCGCGCTGAGGAATTGCAGCGCGGGACCAAATACACCTCCACCAAAAATTATTTTTTCCGGATTGAAGATACTGATCAGGTTGGCGACCGCCATTCCCCAGTATTGGATACATTCATCGAATACTTTTATCGCGAGCGGATCACGCCCTTCGTATGCCTGAAATACTTCGCGGGCCGTGAGCGTCTTTTCCTGAACTCTGAGAACGCCGTGATAGGAACCGTCGGATGCCAGTAGCTCACGCGTTAGTTTCGCGATGCCATCCCCCGAGGCGTAGTGTTCGAAACAACCGCACGGAATGTACTTCTTTTCGAAGGGTTTTTGCAAAGCAAGCCAGCCGATCGAGCCAGCTATGTCATGGGAACCGCGAAGGATCCTGCCATCGACCAATATTCCGGCGCCAATGCCGGTACCGACTGCCAGGTAGATTGCGTCCCTGCATCCCCGGGCACTGCCCTGCCAAAGCTCGCCGAGCATGCAACAGGCGCGGTCGCTGTCGATGCTAACGGGAACGCTACCTGCGATCGTGCGTATCCCGCCAACCAAAGGATAGTCCTCCCATCCCGGAATGTTTGGCGCCCATACTGTACCTGTTTTCGCCCGCGCAATTCCGGGAACAGACACGCCGATAGCCCTCACCGGTTCATAAGCAGTCCTGATGTTACGCGCAACAGCGTTGCGAACCAGCTCTCCAACCGCTTCGCCCCCACGCCCGTCCAACCCGACAACATCCTTGGATATGAGCGTCCCTCCCTCTGAAAAAAGCGCGGTGGCAAGCTTTGTTCCACCAAGGTCCACTCCCAGTACAGCCATAGATCAGGATTTGATAACTCTAAACTTTCGTGTATTGATCTCTATTTATTCCGGATGCTTCGCAGGTATTGAAACTCACATCAACAATTCCTTTATCGTGACGAAACGATAACCTCTTTCAGTCAGCTCTTCCAGCAACTGGTCAAGTCTGTGATAAAACTTGTCTGTTCTGCGTGGGTCCGTGCCGATGTGTATCAACAGGATGAAACCGTTTAGTCCGTTCGGATCATTCCTTTCAAGATCTGTAATAGACCTGTATATCGTTTCAGAGGAAACATATCGCCCTTTCATCTCCGGATAGGTGTAGTCTGCGTGCGATCGCGTACCCGGAGTAAAATTCACAAGTTGCAGGCCGAGCTGGCTCGTCCATTTGGTTATTGTCGAATTATACCATTCATACGGTGGCAGAAAATACGAGGCGTTTGTCGCGCTGATCCCGAACTTTGCCATCCGTTCATAATTCGCGAGCAGGTCGCGCTTGAACTCCTGTTCGGTTACCATCAGACTGTCGCGTTTGGTCCAGTCAGCGTAGAGAAGATGTTTGTCAGAATGTGCGCCCAGATAGTGGCCGGCATTTTTGATCGATGAGATAAGTTTTCTGAAAGCACGATTGGAGTAAAAGTTTCCTGTCAGAAAAAATGACGCGTGAAGATTACGCTTCTGCAAAACGTCGAGAATGTGTGTTCCGCCGTCGCCGAATTCATCCCCCCGTCAAAACAAGCGCAATCTGTTTCTTTGATACATCGCCGCGTATGATTGCTCCGTGCGGATCCTGAATAAATGACCGGGCCTGCATATCCGTCTCCGTCGGCCGCGCATTCTGATCAACCTGCCGCGGCCATGTTACCGCTATCAGAAAAAGCGGGAATGTTATGAAAAGGAACGCTACACGACTCACTTGCATTATTTTGCAGGAACAATGGATTAAATATACTAATTTTGCATAATCATGCAAACTATGATCCATGATGAGCCTGTTTTAGCATGGACAGGTAGTATGATTGCATTATTATGCGGTATTTTGATTAAAAGTGATTAATGCTTCAGGAAGAACGACACCAGTTGATACTCACACAGATCGGCCGGGATAAGAAAGTCCTCAATGATGAACTCAGCAGGACCATGAAAGTATCCCTGGATACCGTGCGCCGCGACCTGATCGAACTGGAGAATGACGGCAAACTGATAAGGGTACATGGTGGTGCGATCGCCGTTGATTTCAACACACCGTTCCAGCAAAAAGAAATATATGCGCAGAAGGAAAAGATCCAGATCGCAAAGAAAGCCGTGGGTTTGATAAAGGATGATATGACGTTACTGCTGGGCGGAGGCACTGTCATGCTTGAATTGGCAAGACTGCTGCCCGCTGATCTGAAAGTCACGTTGTTCACGGTGAGCCCGCTGATCGCTCTTGAAGTCGCCGAAAGGTCCGCTATTGATGTGATACTGCTCGGGGGGAAAGTGTCACGCAATTCCTACATATGCACCGGGGCATCGGTGGTGAGTCAGATCTCTGAAATCAAAGCCGACCTCTGCCTGATGGGAACGAACGGCTTCTCCATCAGGGACGGGGTAACAGATTATGACTGGGAAGTGGTTCAGGTGAAAAAGGCAATGATCCGTCAGTCGGAAAGAACGGCGTTACTCTCGATATCCGAAAAAAAAGACACCGCGCACAAACTCCGCGTGTGTGCGCTTCATTCCATTCACTACGTGATCACTGAACGCGCTCCGGATGATCCGGTGTTCTCTGAATACTACGGGCACTGTAAGGTTCTTTGACAGACCGGCTCCTGACAGCTGCCGATCCCCGCGGCGGCACAAGTTTTTTTGCAAGACGTCCTTTTAAACGATACAACTATGGCAAGGTATTCTAAATCAGCTGGTAAAACTGTGAAGAAAGCCATGCATAAAAAGAAGCGTGGCAAATTGAAAAGCGGGAGCGGTCGGACCGTGACAAGTCGCAAGCAGGCGATCGCCATCGGTCTGTCAGAAGCCAGGAAGAAGGGTGCGAAGGTTCCGAGGAAAGGCGCGAAGAAGGCAGCGAAGAAAGGTGCCAGAAAAGGCGCTAAAAAGAGCGCTAAACGATCATCGAAGAAACGCTCCAGATGAGCGTTTGATATTTCTGTAAAGGGGTCCGCAGAAGTCATCCGGCATTCTTCATTCTGAAGTTGCCAGGCCTGGGTTCGCGGACCTTTTCTTATTTTTAGGGATGCAACGGTGCTCACCATCCTACCTTGCCTGACCTGCTCATGAAAAATTTAAAGGAAACCATTTACGCAGGAGATACGGTTCACGGGTGCTGGATCAACCTGGGCTCGCAGGTCTCGGCGGAGATAATAGGACGTGCAGGTTTCGACTGGGTTTTGATTGACCTTGAACACGGCGCGGGGGATACAGCTTCCATGTACGCGCAATTGCAGGTGCTTGACAACACAGGTTCGTCGGTGATCGTGCGAACGGATGAATTATCGCGGAGTAAGGTTCAACATATCCTTGACGCAGGCGCGACGGGTGTCATGTTTCCACAGTTGAAGGAAAAACCAGAAGCGGAGCTGGCGGTGCGTTCGATGTATTATCCTCCGAAAGGTATCCGCGGCATGGCAAAAGCGGTAAGGGCAACATCCTTCGGCGCAAACCCTGACGGGTACATTTCAAGCCTTGAAAAGAACCTCGTTTGTATTGTACAGGTGGAAACGCTGGAAGCGCTCGATAACATCGAAGCCATTGCGACCACCGACGGCGTCGATGTATTGTTCGTGGGCCCGAATGATCTTTCCCTCGCACTCGGTATCTTCGGCCAGCTTCAGCATCCGCTTTATCAGCAGGCAATCAGATCAATCGCAGACGCGGCGACAAGATCCGGTAAGGTAGCAGGTGTCCTGTTGCAGGAGCCTGACGAGTACGATATGTATTCAGAGATGGGATATCGCTTCCTCGCCTGTGGTGCGGACGCAACCTTTGTGAGCCGCGGCGCAAAGCAAATGGTCCAGCGGCTTAATGAAAAAAAAGGGAACGCGAAGGTTATTGGCCCTCGCAACTGATTGATCGCTGTGCAATCGTCCTCACACCAAGCGCCAGCTTGTTAAAAGAGCGGAGGCGAACTTTGCGATTAATCCCGTGCACCTCCACACTCTATTCAGACAGCACCGATTCCGCTATTGTTTCTTCGGTGAATATTGCGTTAGCGGAGGATCGTTACTATGGGAACGGCGGAAGATAAGAACCGTAGTACAACTTCACGTTGTCGAAATAAGAGTGATCATTTGTATCAGGCCAGTGATCTTTGTCAAATCCCGGAGATTGCTTCAAATATTCCTTGTCGCGATCCAGGATAAAAGTTTTTCGCTCCGCGTCAAGACGAAGTTCGCGGAACGGCACTGCAAACAATTTGCCTCCCACGCCCATGAAAGACCCAAATTCCAGGACAACATATTCTATGTCACCAGAGCCCAGGTTGACCATCAGATTATCGATTTTTCCGAGGTCCTCGCCACTCGCATTTTCTACTTTGTCACCGACGATCGAAGTTGCCGTCAGCCTCTCGACAGGTGTGTTGGCAGTCGGGCCTTCGTGATTAATGCCGGTGACGTTGTCTTCCCTATAAGTTGTTTCCTCTACAGCCATAACTTGATTTTTCAATCAGTGTTTAAATTTTTATGCCGTCGTCAGATTTCAATAAGATCGCGGAATTCCTCGAGATGCAGTTCCACGCGTTTCTGCGATTTCGCCGACTCATAGATTGCCAGTAAGATCTGCACATCACGCAATCCCATTCCTCCCGGTACCCGGGTCTCCGCACCGTTCTGGATGCACAAAGAGAAATCATCCATTTGCGCCGCCTGCTGATTGATCGAGATAACGGCCATCGGCCCTTCAGACGTGTGTCCTTTTAATCCATTGTAGGCATATGCGGGATGAAGCTCAAACCAGCCACTGGCAGATTCCGCCCGGAGCAGATCCGCCTCCTTGCTGTAGCTGCAATGGCAGTGCGCTCTGGCACCGGTTGGGAACTCCATTTCCCATTCAATCCCTTCCTCGACATCGTGAAATTTTTCCGGATCCGTTTTGGGAAGAAACCTGGCGTCCACTGCAACTGGTAACGCTCCAAGAGTGTAAAGCACACCCTGCACACAATAAATGCCTACATCCATCAGTGGTCCGCCGCCTGCAAGCTTCCGGTTCAACCGCCATTGATCCGGTGCTCCGACGTCCATTCCATTTCCCGCGACAATCTTATTAACGGAGCCAAACACTTTTTCCTGACCGAGTCGCATCATTTCCTGATTGAACGGGTCGAAATGGAGTCTGTATCCGATGGATAATTTCACACCTGCCGCCCGGCAGGCCTCAATCATGCGATGACAGTCTTCGACTGATGTCGCCATTGGTTTTTCACAAATAACGTTTTTGCCGGCGCGTGCCGCGCGGATGACGTACTCCGCGTGCATGGAATTTGGCAACACCACATAGACAATATCGATGTCTGAATTCCTGCTGATCTCATCAAAGATATGAACGCTTACAAACCGTCACTCGTCGTTCTCTTCACCGA
>CBFGXV010000194.1:0-5787 GCA_965652755.1 uncultured Chryseosolibacter sp.
TATCCGTTCAACCGGTGCGGCGACCATCTTATCGCGACCTTCCAATTCCGGCGGCGCTAACCTCCTGGTGGGCAGGGCGCATTGGACGGACACCCTGTACTTTTCCCGATCTCACGGGAATGGCTGAACGAGTTTCTTGTTCTGTAGATGGCCAATCCAGTATGGATTCTGACGGCGAAGGATCAGCGCCAATGCGCGGATAGTCATCCTGAAAGTGCGCCAATCTCCTCTGAGCATTGATGCGAGCATGTTTCCAAACAATGACCACACGAAAAAAAATCTCGTAACGAAACTCTTTTTGTCTCTAACCAGAAAGTAGTGCAGGGCCAGGATACGGCGATAGGATGCCAGTGTGCGTTCAAGACGATTTTCCGAAACACGATGGTGATATGCCCTGGCATCTCCCAGAATGTGTATCTGTTGCCCGGACGGAAAATGCAATGCAGCGCCGTAATTGTCGCCAATGCCATAAGGATCCAGTACTTCATCATAGGCATTAGCAAGCCATTCTTTCTTGATGAGGCTTGCTCCCAATGAATAAATGCTGGTGCGAACTATTGATGCGTCCCATTGGGTGATCAACGGCCAGCCGGCGAGCGAAAGTGTGTTGCCTTTTCTTCTGTAGAAATCATTAATTATTTCAAAACACCATTTCATCACTCCCGGCACGCGGACCTTATCAATCCTGCCCCAGACGGAGAGCTGAAAGATAAAACGCCAGCAAAGCTCGTTGAAACTCTTGATCGGGTACTGGTCGGTCCACGTTCCGGACTCCAGTTGCATGAGTCGCCCTGCTACGGCACCACATCCGCCATTGGCTAGTATGTATCTTTCAAGTTTTAAAATATAGTCGGCCTCCAGGTCTATGTCATCGTCGAGTAGCAGAACCCAATCGCCTGATGCTCTCTCAATACCGATATTCCGTTGAATGCATACCGAAGGAATTGATTCAAACCATTGAATCGAATGCCCTGCGAATTCCTGCCTAAGCACCGATGCCTGACGTCTATCGTCGCTTGCATCGATCAACAGGACTTCATCGACCTGTCTAGTCTGCCTCAACAGCGAGTGAAGTGTGCTTCTTACTTGCTCGAACCGATTTCGGGTGGGGATAACTGCAGAGACCTTCATCGACTACTGATCAGTTTCCCGTAAAGCTCCATGATCTCGCGGCTGCAGTTATCAAGGCTATGATGACGCGACCACCGGTAGCCGTTCTCGCGTAGCATGTCCATTCGTTCCTTATTTCGCAGGAGATCAACCACGGCTGACGCCAGGGCTCCCGGATCTTTTGTAGGAACGGTGACACAACATTCTCCTGAAAGGTCACTGAGCAATCCAACTTTCGTTCCCACGACAAGAACACCAGCCGCCATCGCTTCTGCCACTACCATACCCTGGCTTTCATATCGCGATGTATGCAACAACACGTCGGCGCTTTGGTACAGAACATCCATGCGTTCGTGGTCAACGTACCCCTCAAATTTTACCTTATCAGCAATTCCCAGCTGCCCGGCTATGCTTTTTACAGAGCCATTGGTATAATCGCGTCCGATCACTAACAGTATACAATCCATCTCCTGCTGAATGGCCGCAAATGCGTGCAACAGCGTGTCCGGATCCTTGATGGGATTCAGATATCCCACGCTGAGCATTATTGCCGGGGAGTGCAATCCATTTAGTCGTTTGACATAAAACTTTTCAAGATCGACACCGCGATGGATAACAATGATGGGGCGGGTGACTTTCAGGTTTGTAACAACTTCTCTTCTTTGAAAATCAGACAATGCAGTAACGACCGTCGCATTATTGATAACCCAGCGATTAATCTCCGCGCGTCTCTTATGCAACAGGTCGCCGAATGAAATATCAGGAAATGCCGACGCCTCTGCAGCGTGAAGGCTGACGATGACAGGCACGCCAAAAATTATTTTGAGGATGACCGCAGCCAGACCAGTGGGATACGTTGAATGTGCGTGAATAAGGTCGAAAGGTTCGCGCAAATGGTCGCGGATCAGAATAAAAACGAGAGATATCTCCCGCAGGCGCCGATGCATCTTCCTTGCCGTTACCTGCTTCAGCGTATAGCCATGAGGTAGAAGTAGCCATGACGCTTCTATCGGCACCTCTGAATAAACTGTCAACTCATAGTGTGCTGCAATACGATTCAGCAGGGCCCGGTACGTTGGCAAGGTATGTCCACCTCTGCCCAGGAATGCAACTCTTTTCAATCAGTATAAATTAAGGTAAATCAGAAACACGCCACAAAGCCAAAGATTTATCAGAAATCCCCGTTTTTTCCGGATGAAATCCCTCAATAAAAAGTTCAAGAGGCTGCGGAAGGCAAAAGGGTTCGCTTTGCAGATTAAGCGCGCGCCAGTTTCCGGTCACGATATCAAAGTTTGAGTGGTGCGGGAAGGTAGTTGTCAGGATAAATTCAGCTCCGCTGTTCTTTATGTTCTCTATGGCAGCAGAAATATGATTATCGGAGAAATGAACAAAGCAATCACGGCAAAAGACCAGGTCCACCTTCGGCAATTCGTCTTTGATTATGTCTGCCACGAAGAAATTAACATGCGGTGCGGCGTACGATCGTGTATTTTTACTGATCAACCCGGGCACAATATCGGCACCCAGGTAATTAACAGTAGACAAGTCAACATGCTGCATCCAATTAAAATCCCCACAAGGTATATCCAGCACGCTGCGTATGTTGTATTTCCGGAATAGCTGCGGCATAAAAGCAGCGATACCTTTTGTCTGTTCGATCTTGGATCCGGTGCCGGACACCGACTCGTCATCGCCCCAACGATGGTTATTGTAAATGGAAGTGAAGATCGCCTCAACAGATCTGAGTCTGTTAAAATTTTGCAGCACATTACCCCTGAGCCTGCCCAGTTTGTACCTGACGTTTTTGGGAATCATTGAGAATTAATTCATTCAGGACCCCGGCTATTCGAGCCTCGCAATAATTTACATCTTTTTCCAGAACCCACCGCAAAGCATTATGCCGCATTTCCACAATCGCATCTCGCGAATCGAGAATTGCCAGGATTTTTCCCGGTAGCCTTCGATACTCACCGCTGGAGACAATTAAACCACACTTGTCCCCCATATCGGCCAGCATGCCAACATCAGTCCCGGCAATGAGCGTACCGCAAGCCGCTGCCTCAGCGAACACAACGCCCTGGCCCTCAAACTCCGGCGTGTGCAACAGGATATCAGCTTCGTGATAATAGCGGGGCATTGCTTCATGGGGCTGCGGGCCGAGGAACTCCACCTTCTGCTCAATACCGAGGGCTGTGCACAATTCCATCAATTCTCCCTCATAGTAATCTGCCCCAATCAATACGAGGCGACATGGAAGTTGCTTTGCCACGATGGAAAAAACTTCCAGCATCACACGTTGACCTTTGATGGGCGTCTGGTTTCCTACATGCAGGAATCTGACGACGGGCTGGTCAAAACGGTCGGGCACAAAAGCAAATCTGGACGTGTCCGGTCCAAACGGGATGACAATGGGTGTCCCCGACACGTTGTTTTTTTTTCAGGCACTCAGCCTGAAACTCCGAAAGCGCGATGAGGCAGGAGCACCGGGCGTAAGCCACACGACAGATAGCCGAACTAAGGTGACGATAAAATACTCCGTACTTCAAAGAGGGTATGGAGACAGCATCGCCGCCCTGGAGGTGTATCACGGATGGAATACCTGCAAGCTTACCCAGCATAACGGCCAGGCTACCCGCCGGATAACCCCAAAACGCATATACCAGCCGGTACGGTTCGCGCTTGTGCGCAATCAGGAATTTTACGCTCAGATAGGCCCAGCCAGCCAAGTTCAACCCGCGCCATGGCACTGAAGTGATACGAAAATTTTCAGGTTGGTAGTCCGCAGCGGGCGCTGAGAGGCTGTAGACGTCGATGTCAAAATTGCGCGCCAGCCGGGTGACGAGCTGTTGGATCGGAGGCTGTCCCTGTGCAAAGTGCCCCCCGCCGATGCCGCCATGGAGGAATATCGCTACCCTAGACATAAGCGCCTTTCCGGCTTTCCGGAAAACAGATTACGTCGGTGTAATACTCATGCGACGGCATCAGGACCCGCATGGTCCTTGCGTCCAGCGTGACATAATTCATTTGCTTGAGGAGTTCTATAACGGAGGCCGAAGTGCATCCCTGCAACCTCAGGTTTTGATCTACCAACTCAACGAACAGGATGGGTTGACAACGGGTAATGAGATTACGCGCGCCTTCAAGGACAAATAGTTCGTAGCCTTCCACGTCTATCTTGATCAGGTCAATCTTGGCAAAAAACCCCCTGGAATCAAGCTCATCCAATGAAACTACTTCGATGATTTCGGACGGAACAGGGACCGAAGGTTTTGCTGGCAGGATTCGGTTGGCCCCGGGATTGCTCTCGTACATTCTAAACAGTTCCGCCGTGCCGGCATGTGCGCCAACGGCAGTTCGAAACAGTTTGATGTTCTTGAATCCGTTCGCATTAACGTTTCGCGTAAGCCTGGAAAATGTTTCGCTATCGGGTTCAAGTGAATAAACGGTGCCCTGCGGGGAACGTTTTGCGAATTGCAAGGTGAGAAAGCCAATGTTGGCACCTACGTCGATGATGCTAAAGTCGCGACTGACTGTCTGCAGCAGGTTGGTCCATGCGGTGTCCCCTACCGTGCAAAAGTATATTGAGTGATCCAGTTGTTTGCTGATATCGAGGACAAAGTTGATCTGATCCCTTTCTGCGCGTCTGATGGAGCGCTGAGGATAAAAATATAACGGTGGAATTAACTTCCTCCAAATCCTGCGCTGACCATTCAGTATAAGGCTGATCAAAAGTTTCTCGAATATGGCAAAGCGAAAAACAAGCCTGAACAAATTGAAAAATTTCACCCGGGCCGGCACTGCGAACGGATACCGCTTATATACAGTGAAGATGCTCATACAATTTGTCCGGTTAAACGCAAACGCCGCGCACGTTGCATGACATAATCAGCAGTGTATCTGGTAAGACACCTGTTGTCGTTGAACTTACATACCTCCAGGGCGCATGGTCCGCATTCCATATCGGAGGAGTCGAGGCAAACAGAACGGTTTCCCTGAGGCGCGGACCAATCTTTACGGCTTGAACTGAACAGCGCAACAGTAGGGATATCCTGTGTCCACGCCATGTGCATCAGGCCTGAATCTTCGCTTAGCACGAGTGAGCTTGCGGAAATGATCCCGAAAGCTTCAACCTGATCAGCCTTGCCCGTAAGATCGATACAAAGATCGCCTAGTTCTGCTTTGATGTATTTTGATTTCGCGCTGTGAACAGGCATGAGAAGAAGTACAAATACAGTTCGCTCATTCACATGTTGCGCCCAACTCCGGGCAAACGCCACATAGTTTTCTAAAGGCCAGTTCCGCGATGGGCAAAACCCGGCAGGATTCAGAATGACAATTTCATATCCGGGAATAAATCCGTTCTGAAGAAGCAATTCCATCCCTCTTGATTTTTGAAACGCATTTACCAACGTCATATCGGGAACGATCTTCCAATCCCAGAGCGCGTCTATGGTGCGCCGCGTTCGCTCACCTGCCGAAATAGGACTACTCGTATCAAATGCACTCCAACTTCCGGGCAACAACGATTTCCGGATGATTCGGGTGATCCGGTTGTTCTGGAGATCGATTACCCCGTCATACCTGCGTTTCAAGAGTTGTGGCACTTCCAACAGCGAAAAAAGGAACAGCGCCTTTGGTTTCCGTCCGCCGCGCACTGTAAAAACATTATCAAAGATC
>CBFGXV010000195.1:0-5781 GCA_965652755.1 uncultured Chryseosolibacter sp.
GGAGGCAGGCCCGGCCAGTAATTTGGCCATCCGTCCATATCCTGCTGATGGCTTGCCTTAATGAACTGCAATTTTCCAAGAGCACCGGTGTCATACAGTTCCTTCATGAAGAGGAATTCACGCGCATATACAACCGTTTCCATCATCATATATGTGCGTCCGGCCTCCTTCGTGAGCCTGACGATCTCTTCACATTCCTTTACGGTCGTTGCCATCGGTACCGTACAGGCTACATGCTTTCCAGCCTTTAACGCCTTGATCGACTGTATCGCATGATCAGGGATGGGCGTGTTGATGTGTACCGCATCTATCTCTTTGTCTTTCAACAACTCGTCGTACGACGAATATCTCTTTTCGATGCCGAAAGCGTTGCCGACCTCGTTCAGTCTTTCTTCATTGCGCTGGCAAATAGCCATGATATTGGCATTGGGGTGCTTCTGGTAAATCGGAATGAACTCAGCACCAAATCCCAAACCAACTACTGCGATGTTTATCTTCTTTTCTGCCATTCTGTATGATTTGTTAAGTCTTTATTTGATACAATCAAAAGGGATGAATGCCGAGGTTCTATGTGTTGAACAACTTTCGCAAAAATGCTAATCCTTCGGATGCAAATCCATCCTGACTATCCGCAAGATTCTTCCAGATGCAGACAGCTCCCGCGAGCTCTTTGATCTCCGGCGTGAAGCTTTCAATCGACACGGCTCCGCTATAGCTCACCTTCTCCAGGCCGCGCTTCAATGATTGCCAGTCTGTCTGGCCTGTGCCTGGAATACCGCGGTAATTCTCGGAAACCTGCATGTGGATAAGCTTCTCTCCGGCAGTTATTATAGCCTTCTCCAGATCCTTCTCTTCGATCGACATGTGGAATCCATCCAGCATGACTTTGGCTGCAGGGTGATTGATGTCTGAAACAAGTTTCATCACATCATCCGCCGTGTTTATGAGGTCAGACTCAAAACGGTTCAGCGGTTCCAATGCGATCATCAATCCGTTCTCGCTCGCGTGCTCGCAGACCTTGCGAAGGTTCGTCACGGCGCGGTCCCATTCGATCCGGCGCTGTTCCGCAGGCACCATCCTTGCTTTTCCGACGGACGAATACATAGGGCCGGCAAGAAATCCCGCGTCCCATGTGTGGCAAAGGATAAAACACTTGCTGATGTAATCGAAGCAATGCTTGTGAACAGCGGGATCCTCGTTCGTCAGGTCGCGAGTAGGACCGAAAGCGCCGCACACGACCGCCTCAAGACCATTTTCCTTTAGCGCGTGTTTGACCCTGATTCCATCAATAAGGTCGGGATACTCCACCGGAATTTCGACGACGTCATAACCCATCGACTTGATCTTTGGAAAAAGTGCGATGGAATCGGTCGTGAACGGAGAAGTCCACAACCATGTGCTGACCCCTATCTTGATCCTGTCATTCACGTGAGTTGGCTTTTGTCTCAAACTATCTTCGAATCTTTCTTTAAATATACTATCTGCATGCTCTGACCCGAAATCACCGCGTGGATTTGGTTATTGAGCCACTACAGCGCCGGTTTCTTTTCTACCACTTTCATGACGCCGTTCATGATCGACCAATGTCCGGGAAAGGTGCAAACGTAGGGATAGTCCCCCGGTTGGGTCGGCGCCGTGAATTCAATGGTTACACTCTCGTCGGGATTCACAAGCCGCGTGTGGTATAAGACTTCCGGAATTTCGGGTACATAGTTGAGGGCCGCTCCATTTGCCGCGGTGGCAAGCTTGTCTGCAGCGCGCCCGACGACCTCCATTTTGCCAGGCATTGTGACGACCAGATTGTGTTGCATAAAATCAGGATTTGAGAAAACGATCTGAACCTTTTTCCCCGCTTCCACCGTGAAAGTTTTCAGATCGAACTTCATTTCATTTTCCAGCGCCTTGATGCGGATGATAGTCGCATCTTTTGATAATGCAGGCGCTTCGGCCTTTTCATCAGATCCGCCATTTTCCGGAGTCTGGTAATAATTTTTCACAAAGACTTCTGCGACAGAAACGTTCTCGAATATCGGCGTGTTTTGCGCATCGTAGCGTTTTTCTATCTCATATTTCCATTCGCCGGCGAGCGAAACTTTCTTACCGCTGATCTCTACGTACATGTCTTCCGGCTTCCCATACAGACCACCGCGGTTGCCAGTATCTTCCATACGAATCGCTATCAGATTTTTTCCCGGGTTAAAGTTGGTAACAGTGTATTTCCTTGGGACCGCGTACTGGTTTTTCGTTGCACCAACCTTCACGCCGTTGACCCATGTCTCGTCGGAATCATCTACCGGGCCAATCGAAAGCAACGCTTTTTTCCCACGCACTCCGGAAGGCATGTTGACCGTCTTCCTGAACCACACTACACCATCCATGTCAAGTCCTGCGCGTTCGATACTCTGCGGCAGGTTCATGGCTTTCCAGCTGCTGTCATCAAACCCAGGTAGCTCGCGTTGTGTCTGTCCGGCCGCCGCAATGAATCCTGGATTTTTTTTCAGGAACGCCTGAGTGAAGCCTGTCCGATGTTGCTTCGCTGCGACGTATACCGCTTTCGCCAGCCAATTGTCAAGTCGTACACTGTCTTCCTCGCTGATGGCCAGTAATTTTTCTCCGAGTGCAGCAGAAGGTGCGACTCTGACAAGAGACAGGATTGCTGCAAGCCTCGTGTTGGGATCCGGGTCGTCGAGTACTCCAGACTCCAGGATGGCCTTTTCCGTCCATTGAATGGGCGAGAGGATCTGGATTGCCGCCTTCCTCACGCCGGGAGATCGGTGTTTCAGGGCGCCGGTGACCACGCGGAAGGCTTCATTCCCCGACTGGATCACTTTCAGTCCATCCAGGACCCATAGGGCATGGGTTGCTGCGTGATCCTGACCATCGTCCTCACGATTCTCTTTAATAATCTCATAGAGATCGGAAACTACGTCCATGTTCCCGCTTTCCACCAAAAGGCGCTGCGCGGTCATTCGCCAGAACATGTTGTCGTCCGATAGCGCCTTGACCAGTTGCCGGGGCTCATCCATGCTAAGCCGGATAGGTTCATAGTCGTCCGCATCGCGATAGACCACGCGCCATACTCTTCCATGCGTCTTGTCGCGCAGCGGGTTTTCGTATGCGTTGCCCGGTCCATTTACCGCCTGGTATCCGCCGCGTTCAGGGCTAGGGGTGGGGTTGTGCTGAACGATAAAATTGTACCAGTCCAGAACCCAGACTGCGCCGTCCGGTCCTACCTTTGCCTCGACCGGAGCTACCCACTCGTCGGCGCTTGCAAATAAATTCCATCCATCCTTTTCCACGAATCCGGCGCCATCCTTCTCGATCCATGCGATGTGTACCAGGTGTCCTGTCGGCTCTGACACGAATGCCGCACGGTTCCAGTAATTGCGGGGAAAATCTCTCGCCGTATAAAAGTTGTGACCGGATGCTGCTGTGAATCCACCGAACACATCGACCTGTCTCACTTTGTCGGTCACAGGATGCATTTCATAGTGGCCGTCGATCTTGGCGCTGCCTAGTGGAATACCTTCCACACCCTTCGCCATTTCATCCGAAATACCCATGAAGACACTATGCGTATTGTTTGCTGTGGAGGCGAACACATCATTGTTCTCTGTAAAGCCCAGACCCCACGTGTTGTTGCTTGTACGGGTCATGTACTCAAATTCCGACACATCCCTGGAAAAGCGATAAACGCCCTGGTCAAAGTTAACCGGTTGACCAGCGATGCTTCCCTTAAATCCGGAATATCCGACGACGCCCCATATGCGGTTATCAAATCCGTATTTCAGGTTGGATGGTCCCGCGTGTGTGTCGAAGGTGCCCCATCCGTCCATAATAACTTTGCGCTCGTCGGCCTGGTCGTCGCCATTCGTATCGCGCAGGAAAAGAAAATGTGGCGCCTGCGAAACAATAACCCCACCGTTGGCAAAGACAAGGCTGGTCGGAATGTTCAGCTTGTCCGCAAACAGCGTAAATTTGTCGGCCTTGCCATCGCCGTCTGTATCTTCACAGATCTTGATCCTGTCGTCACCGGTACCTTTATCATTGCGCACTGTATTGGGATAGTCTACCGTTTCGATGACCCACAGTCTTCCCCGTTCATCCCATTCCATAGCGATGGGGTTAATGATATCGGGCTCGGATGCAAAGAGCTCCAGATCGAAACCGGGAGGAACCTGGATGAGCTTCGCTGATTCTTCCGGAGAAAGTGGCTCCTGATATTTCGGTGCCGGATTTCGTTTTTCGTAGTTTGGAATGTTGGGTTCTTCCCTGTATTTCAGCTGTGGAATGGATTCAGCATACTTCTGCCATTGCTGACGTGTGTCGTCGCTCACCGCCCAGATTATTCCCTGTTTGATGAGGTTGTGAAAATTCGGATTGCTCCATGAGCGCTCATCGTGGCCGTACGCCGTGTAAAAAACTTTTCCTTTGCCGTGTTCCTTCACCCATGTCCACGGTTCGCGGTGATCCCCTTCGACGCGCTCCATCAATACGGTTCTGTCGTCGGTCAATTTGTGGTGAACGTATGTTTCATCCCAGGTCGAGAAGGTGTCGAGCGA
Organism: uncultured Chryseosolibacter sp.; assembly: GCA_965652755.1. GTDB lineage: Bacteria > Bacteroidota > Bacteroidia > Cytophagales > Cyclobacteriaceae > Chryseosolibacter. The sequence goes on from CBFGXV010000195.1 coordinate 4,563, forward strand.
TTGCATCACCGGGTGCTCCCTGGCAACGATGTCGGCGACGAAAGTGCCCGTGTCGTGCTTTTGGAATTGTCCGCCGACGAGCTGAATGTATTTCGAAGAATTCTGAAAACAAAAACTTGCAGAGTGAACGGGAATGAAAGCCTTTCCTTCCTCCACAAAATCCAGCAGCGCTTTTTCCTGCTGCTCGCCGATCTTCTCATGGTTTGCATAGATCATCAGACCATCATAGTAAGCGAGATTCTCAGCATTGAGATCCGCCGGATCTTCCGTGTAGGTGAAATTGATGCCTTCAGCCGACAGGGCTGAAGCCAGTATCGGAAGGTAGGTGGCGGAATTGTGGTGCTCGCTGTCGTGCCCGAGGAAAAGGATCTCGATACGTCTCGGACCATCAGCCAGCTTTTTTTTGCCACCTTGATTACCGCATGAGAAAAATAGTCCCATCATTAAAAATGCGATGAAGTATCCGCAGCATGCTTTCATAATTGTCATTAGGTTTGAACAGGGGTTGAAATTGATACAAAATAATTGCAATGCTTTCCTGTTTTTTATCAATTTGTGACTGTATTTTGTCATGGATTCATCTGTATTCCCATATAGCAGGATAAATAAGTGTCATGAAAGTACTGCAAAAATCGCCCATCTCCCCGGACCGGGCCTTCGAATGTAATTTCCTGAAGGCATCGCATTTCGATCATAACTGGCATTTTCATTCCGAATATCAGCTCTTTACCGTATTGAAAGGAACAGGCACGCGCTTCATCGGCGACCACGTTCATCCCTTCAAGCCGGGAGATGTGGTGCTTACAGGGCCAAACCTGCCTCACCTCTGGCGAAGTGATCCGGAGTATTTTGATGGTGATCCGCAATTATGGACCGAAGGCATCGTCGTGTATTTTCCTGAGGCTTTTTTTGCAAATCATTTCTTGCAGAAGATGGAGACGCTGCAGGTCCGTCAATTGTTGTTAAAGTCCGCAAGGGGAATCGCTTATTTGGGTAAGGCTGCAGAGAAGGTATCGGGTATGATGTGGGCTTTGCTGGATAAGAAAGATTTTGAAGGTATTCTCATCCTGCTGAATATCCTGCAGGTTCTTTCACAGTCTGAGGAGTGTATGATGCTGGCAAATCCCGATTACTCAAATTCATTGAAGGAATCGGACACTGAGAGAATGAATAAGGTCCATGCTTATGTGATGAAAAACTTTCGCGAAAAGATAACGCT
>CBFGXV010000196.1:0-5768 GCA_965652755.1 uncultured Chryseosolibacter sp.
GGTGTCGGGAATGAGGATCTCGAGATCAGTCTCGATGACACAGTCCTGAACAATCAGTTTTGCCTTTTCCGCCAGCTCCGAAGCGAACAAGTCCCTGAAATCTGTTTCTTTTAATTCCTGTATCGCATCGTCGAGGATCTTATGATACGTATCAAATCCAAGATCGTTGATGAAACCACTTTGTTCCGCTCCGAGAAGGTTGCCGGCTCCGCGGATATCCAGGTCGCGCATGGCGACTTTAAAGCCATCGCCCAGATCCGAAAATTCCTCCAGGGCGGCCAGGCGTTTCCGCGAGTCAGCGGTCAGCAGGGATGCCGGTGGCGTAAGCAAATAGCAGAAGGCTTTCTTGTTGGATCTTCCGACCCGTCCGCGCATCTGGTGAAGGTCGGACAATCCGAACATGTGGGCCTGGTTGATCATAATGGTGTTTGCGTTCGGAATGTCAAGACCTGACTCAATGATATTTGTAGAGACAAGCACTTCGTACTCTCCGTCGATAAATTTAACCATTACTTTTTCAAGCTTGTCACCTTCCATCTGCCCGTGGGCGATACCGATTCGCGCATCCGGTACAAGCTTGTAGATGGTATTTGCAACGGCCTCTATATCGCTCACGCGATTGTGTACAAAAAACACCTGACCGCCGCGCTTTAATTCATAACTAACGGCGTCCCTGATCAGGGCTTCATTAAACGTATGCAACTCTGTGGTTACTGGCTGCCGATTCGGTGGCGCCGTTGCAATGATGCTCAGGTCGCGCGCGCCCATCAGTGAAAAGTGAAGTGTGCGCGGGATGGGAGTCGCCGTCAAAGTCAGAACATCGACGTTTACCTTCATCTCCTTCAAACGGTCCTTCACCTTGACTCCGAATTTTTGTTCTTCATCTACGATCAGCAATCCGAGATTCTTAAAGTTGACGTCTTTACTGACAATGCGATGTGTGCCGATGAGAATATCAATCTTGCCCTCCTGAACATCGGCAACTATCTTTTTGATTTCCTTATCGGATTTGAATCGGGAAACATAATCAACTTTTACGGGCAGGTTTGCGAGCCGGTCCTTAAATGTGCGATAGTGCTGCATTGCCAGGATGGTTGTCGGCACAAGCACAGCTACCTGCCTGCCTTCGGTTGTTGCCTTGAACGCCGCGCGGATCGCGACCTCCGTCTTACCGAAGCCTACATCGCCGCATACGAGACGATCCATGGGATGCGGCGCCTGCATATCTTTTTTCACGTCCTCAGTCGCCTTAGCCTGGTCGGGGGTATCTTCATACATAAAAGAAGATTCGAGTTCCGCCTGGAGAAACCCGTCGGGCGGATAGGCGAATCCCGGAGCCGTCTTTCTTTTCGCGTACAACTCGATCAATTCTCTCGCGATGTCCTTTACGCGCTTCTTAGCCTTGGCTTTCTTGGTCTCCCATTCCTGTGTACCAAGTTTATTGATTAGCGGCGGAGCTCCATCCTTTCCGGAATACTTGGAGATCTTATGCAGTGCGTGAATGCTGACGTACAAAAGATCGTCGTCGCGGTACACGAGGCGGATGGCTTCCTGCTCATGCCCATTCACAACCTTTTTTTCCAGGCCCGCGAACTTCGCTATCCCGTAATCGATGTGCGTAACGAAGTCGCCGGGTTGAAGTGTTTGTAATTCGCGCAGCGTGAGCGCCTTGGACTTCGTAAATTTTTCCTTCGCGCGATAGCGGTGAAAACGTTCGAAGATCTGGTGATCTGTGTAACATACGATCTTGAGCGTATGGTCAACAAAACCCTGGCGCAACGAAAACTCGAGAGGCTGAAAGCTCAGCTGTGGATTCAATTCTTCAAACACGCCTTTCAGGCGCTCGAGTTGACGGGGCATATCAGCGGCGATGAAATTCTGATAGCCCTGCATCTGCTGATCATAAAGATTCCCGGCGAGCATCTCGAAGTTCTTATTGAAGGACGGCTGTCCGGCAGAGGAAAAGTCGAAAGTTTTTCCCGCCTCCAGGCCGAAACGACTCCCGAATTCTATTCGGGTAAAAGCTTCAGAGCGTTTGATAAAGTTATAAGCAGGCTCAAATAATTGGTCAGGGCTGGAAACAACTTTTGTGTTCCCGCTTTCTTTCATGATCCTATCAAAAGACCCTTCGGCCTTCTCAAAGCTCTTTTCGAGCAGGTCGCCGGTTAACTGGAAGTCCTTAAACCAGAGTCGGGTATCAATTGAAATAAAATCGAGGAAGGACTGGCGCTCTTCCTGGATAAGTTTTGTCTGAACGTTCGGGATAATATTGACCGATGTCTGTGACTCTACGGAAAGCTGCGAGCCGGGCTCAAAGGTGCGGATGCCGTCGACCTCATCACCGAAGAGCTCGATGCGGAAAGGCAGCTCATGTGCAAAGGAAAATACATCCACGATCCCGCCGCGAACGGCAAATTGCCCTGCTTCATAAACAAAATCGGTTTTTTCAAAGTCGTATGTGTGCAGAAAATCTTCCAGGAACGTCATGTCGAGCTTCTCGCCCAACCGGACAGTGAAGGTATTGTTGGCCAACGATCTCTTGTTGATCACTTTTTCGCTTAAGGCATCCGGATAGGTGACAACGATCTCGCTACCTGTCTTCTGCGCGAGGCGGTTCAATACCTCCGCCCGCATAAGGATGTTGGCATTCTCCACATCGTGAAACTCGTAAGGGCGTTTGTACGACATGGGAAAGAGAAGAACCTCGCGTTCGAGGAGATTTTGCAGATCGTTAAGAAAATAAGCTGCTTCCTCCCGCTCCTGAAGAATGATCAGATAATCCTGCGGGTGTAATTTGAAGGCCGCGGCAACAACTACGGCGTCAAGGCTTCCTGAAAGTCCTTTCAATCTGACGGCGGCTGGGGCGGGCGCTTTGATCCCCGCGGCTACGGTCTTCATGAAACCATCCGCGCGATAGATACTCAAAAAATCACTCGCCCTCACCTGTCCGTTAAAATCGGGTTTTCCACCTTCACAACGAAGGGGCCGCAAATATAGTTTTCCGCATCGCCTTTACCCACTAACGCTTCCATATTTCTGCTAATTTTGCAGCGAATGGAGTTTATTCAACGTATTTTCCTCTACCTGGCGTTCGCGTCGCTCCTTTTTTTAATTGTCGGTTTGTATAAGCCCTGGGTCATGCTGTGGTGGGAACACACTCAAAACCGGAAAAAAATAATTAAGATTTACGGCAGCGCCACCGTTGTTACCTTTGCCATCTATTACATCCTTTTATCCATCTGATATGTCCAGAATACTTTTTATTTTCTTGCTCACACAAATCACACTGTTCGCCTGTACCACGAAGAAAGAAGAACCGCACACCCCTCCCGCGCCGCAGGAAGTGGCTTCGGCAAATGAATACCCAAATATTTCGCTGCGTCTAACGGACGGTAAGGATGTGCAGGCAAATACCCTAAAAGGCAATAATGTTTTTGTCTTGTTCCAACCCGAGTGCGACCATTGCCAGGAAGAAGCAATCCAGATAGAGCAACGGCTGGAGGAATTCAGAAATTACACTTTGTATTTTATCTCCTCTGCCCCGATGGAGCAAATAGACGGATTCGCCCGTAACTTCCGTCTCCATGAAAAGGAAAACGTGAAATTTGCATGGACAAGCACTCAGGGCGTCCTGGACCATTACGGGCCGATCCCCACGCCGTCAGTTTACGTTTACTCTGATGGCCGCCTGCGTCAATCCTTTAAAGGACAAACCCCTGTTGATACGATCCTGAAGTCGTTGTAGACCGTCAGAGTCTTTGCGCGACTGCCAGATATTTCTTTTTCTGACCGGAGAACCCGATCAGGAATTTTTCTCCGCCGTCCTGGAGTCGCATTTTCTTTTTCAAAGCTTCCGGGCTGAGCGGGTAGTTTCGCGTTGTCACATTGGCCTTGCCCTCGGGAAAAAATTTCTTTAGCTCTGCGGGTTCGGGTCGCACAAGGGCTTCGATCAAAAACTTTCTACCCGGGAATTCTCCTACATCCTGGTCGCCTGTATAAAGATGCGTGCTGGAATGGATCTTTCGTAAATGATGACGGTTTCCCACAGTCTTGAATGCGCCCGCCTTGAGAATGGAAGCGTTAGGTTCGAACAGATATCTTCGCGGTTCGCTGTAAGCGATCTGCTCATCCCGCTCTTCTTCAAATGTGAAGGAAAATATATTCGTCGTTCCCGACGGGTTAATGTCCACCGCTTTGATCCGGGGGACCTTGGCGCAGCCCTTTTCAGAAACAAACAGGATTTCTTTGCATTCGTTGTTTACAGCGACGATGTAAACCTCCGAAACGAACGGAATTTTCCGGATTCCAGCCTGGATGTCAAATAATGGCGAAGCTTTCACCATCAGCAGGCGGGTCTTTGAAAAAATGGTGTCCGCGATACTCAGGATGGGTGGTTGTGATTCCTCCAAAGAGAAGATCTTCTTTTTGCTTTCGGTTCTCCTCGAGGGGTCGACATAAATGAGATCAAAGCTTCCGGCGTGTGCGATAAATTGCTCCGCCGTTGTGTTGTGATACTCAATGTTTGCGGCCCCGAGTAGCCGATGGTTATGTGCCGCGAGGTCGAACAGTGATCTTTTCGGCTCAACGTAGTGCATCTTCTGTAAAACCCTGCTCAGGAAATATGTATCCACCCCAAAGCCGCCTGTGAGATCAGCGCCGGTAAATGTTCCGGCGTCTGGCAAACCGCCGATGACACTGCTTTTGAAGATTGCAGTGCTCTCGGAAGAACTCTGCTCAAAGTTTTCGGGTGGCGGGTAAATAACGCCGTCAGTGTGATAGTAAAGTGGCAGCTTGTCCTTCGCTTTACGCCTGGTGCTGATCTGGTCGAGAAGTTGCGCCGTTGGAATTCCAAGGATCTCTTTGTGCTTCAGAATGATTTTGCGGATGTCGCTATCCTCATGGTCAGCGATGTATTTCCGCACGGGTCCCGATGACAGGGCCTCTATGGTCTCTTTTGTGCTTTTTTCCACGTGATCGCTATGTTGGTTGTGACCGGGATGTTCCAGTATCTTGCGGATCAAAGGTAATAATAATGAAGCCGTGGTTTTTGACCTGATAGTTGTGGGCGGCGGCGCTGCCGGTTTTTATGGAGCCATCATGGCCGGTGGGAGAAATCCCGGCTCGAAGATCATCATACTTGAGAAGAGCCTGAAGCTCCTCTCAAAAGTAAAGGTCTCCGGTGGCGGGCGATGCAATGTTACGCACGATTGTCCGGATCCCATGCAACTATCACAACACTACCCGCGGGGAGAAAAGCCGCTTCGCTCTGTTTTCAAAATGCATAGTGCCGTTGACACGATAGCCTGGTTTGAAGATAAGGGCGTGAGACTAAAGGCTGAGGAAGATGGCCGAATGTTTCCTGTAACAAACAGGTCCCAAACAATCATTGACTGTTTTCTGTCCGAAGCAGAACGGTTGGGAATAAAAATCGAAACGGATGTTGCGGTCACGAAAATACATCGCGAAGGCAGTCCCTTCGTTATTGAGACCGCATCCGGCAGAAGTTATACGTCGCGGCGGGTTTTGATCGCGACCGGGGGCAGTCCAAAAGTGGATGGTTATTCATTAATACGGGATCTGGGACATGCCATAAAAGATCCGATCCCATCCCTGTTCACTTTCAACGACGAAGCGAAGGAATTTTCGGACCTGATGGGTGTAGCTGTACCTGATGCCGAAGTCCGGATCGTTGGGACGAAGCTGAAACAACGCGGCCCCCTCCTCATTACGCATTGGGGCCTGAGCGGTCCTGCTGTGATCAAGCTCTC
>CBFGXV010000197.1:0-5756 GCA_965652755.1 uncultured Chryseosolibacter sp.
GGGGTTATCCGTTGCCTGAATGAATCCCTTGAATTTTTTCCGAAGCTCCATTGCCTTCCGGATCTTCGGCGCAGTAATATTCACACCAGTCATCAAAACATCTGCAATCCCATTATTCAGCATGATTTCACTCTCGGAAATCTTGGCCGCACAGACGCCGACTGCTCCGGCCGCGATCTGCATCTTTGCGATCCCGGGGCACTTATGCGTTTTGACGTGAGGCCGGACGCCTACACCGGTACCTTTCAGCGCTGCATGTACGGCCCTGATATTCTTTTGCATCTTGTCGAGATCGACACAGAGGGCAGGAGTATCAAGCTCCCATTTTGATTTGCCGATATCCGATGAAGGGACATCACCGGTTCTCATTTGCAAGGCTGGGTATAAAAAAGCAGATGTGCCGGCAGTGGCCCCAGTCCGCAAAAATTTCCGGCGATCCATCGAATAAGCCATTTGAATGTTGTGTTGATGTTCAACGAATCTAATAAAAAGGATCGATAACTGCGGTGGTGATCTGCGCAATTCCGCCAGTTCTCATATTATCGTAAGTGAAGCGAGGCAGAAAAGGAAGTGACGAGGAATGAAAGATTCTCTGGGAACAGAATAACACAAGAAGTGTTTATTGTGTCTGGCTTGTGAAATAACGAACATACCGCTATCTTATAACAGGTTGCACCGCAGGCAGGCGGAGAAAAGCAAGACAACTCCAACAGAAACCAAGACCCATTATGGCAACGAAAGGTCAGATCCTGGACATGACTCCTGTAGGCATGAAGTTTAGCGTGCTGAAATCAAGCGCTGATACAGGCGGAAAATCGTTAGACCTGCACTGGGAGTTATTACCTGGATGCAACATGGATGCGCCACTGGTACATATACATCCACACGCAATTGAAACCTACGAAGTCCTGGAAGGCGAGATGGAGTTCTTCGTAAAAGACACCTGGCGGCCGGCAAGACAAGGCGACAAGCTCACTGTTCCCATTGGCGTGACGCATGCGTTCAGAAATCCTGGTAGCAACACAGTGACGGTATACAACACCCATCAGCCCGCTTTAAGAATGGAGAACTATTTTGAGGATGTCTGCAGCGTGTTGGAAAAACTCACCTCGAACAGAACAAAGCCTTTTCAGATGGACCTGAGGGCAAAGCTTTATTTGGGTGTTCTTATGAACAATTACCGGCAAGAGATCATCGCCAAAAACCCTCCTGATATTGCGATCAGAACTCTTGCGCTTATAGGAAGGCTTTCAGGAATAAACTATAAAAAGTCATAAGTGCAGACTAATTGACTACCACTGTCAACCATGCACATTGAAAACATAAAACCGAAAATAGTTGCGACAGTGTGAGCAATCGCCCGTGCGCTGCATTATCCCTCGAATCCCTTTATGATTGTCAATACCCTCGCGCTTCAGGAGGCCAAAGCATCAACCGCGATTGAAAACATTTTTACTACCGAAGACGAATTATACAATATCCCCCTGCGGCGGCAGTAATGGAAGATTGTTGTAAGGGACGCTTCTGTCGTGTTTATTCAACCTGTCAAGAGCAGGTTTATTATTAAAACTGGAAGTTCCACAAAACGTGAGAAATAAAAACTGGACAGGAATACGATCTATGTTCATTTTTACTTAAAAACTGGACATATACTCGATTCTTTGTCCACTTATTCGCTCAAGGTAGGCGCAAATCGCCTCGGGATGCAGCCTAAACAGCCGCCAGGAGGTATTAACCCCATGTGCGGAACTAAAAATCACAAAGACTGTCACCAAGACCGCCGGGCGCGACTCTCCAACCTTCAATAATAGCCATCGGGTGACAGGATCACGACTCCAGCGGCATGTTCTCCCATTCGGCGGCAGTGGTTCCATCCTGCAGGTAATTTGGGAAAATGCTCAAGTGTTTTTTCTTGACCTCCTCGTACAGAACCTTCTTGAACACGTCGATATTTTCCTTTGTGGTGGCGGAGATGAACACGATATTCCTGAAGCCATGCTCCCGGTAGTAACCTTTCATTTCTTCCAGGTTGGCATCGGGATGCAACTGCTTGAACAGGTCAACTTTATTGAGAACCAGGATCGTCGGGATATCCGCCGCGCCGATCTCGGCAAGCGTGCGGGTCACCACTTCGATCTGATTATCGTGAAAGGGATGCGCAACATCGACTACATGGACGAGGATATCGGCTTCCCGCACTTCATCGAGTGTAGATTTGAATGATTCGATGAGATGATGAGGCAGCTTGCGGATGAAACCCACGGTATCAGACAACAAAAAAGGAATTGATTCAAGGGAGACTTTCCGTACAGTAGCGTCCACCGTAGCGAAGAGTTTATTCTCGGCCAACACATCTGATTTCGACAAGAGGTTCATGAGTGTAGATTTCCCCACGTTTGTATATCCCACCAGGGCTACACGCACAATGTTGCTGCGGGATTTCCGCTGAGTGAACCTTTGTTTCTCAATCTTCTCCAGTTTATCCTTGAGGACAGAGATCTGGTTACGGATATTTCGCCGGTCGGTCTCGATCTCGCGCTCACCCGCGCCACCACGGGTTCCTGTTCCACCGCGCTGGCGTTCAAGGTGCGTCCACAGTCTGGTCAGCCGGGGCAGAAGATATTGATAACGCGCGAGCTCGACCTGCGTCCTGGCCTGAGCGGTTTGTGCACGCCAGAGAAAAATGTCGAGGATCAGCAAACTGCGATCGTAGATCTTGACCTGTTTATTCTCCTCGGTGTCTTTTGGATTCAGCTCCTTCTCCAGGTTCCGCAGCTGAGACGGGCTGAGGTCCTCATCAAAGATCACATTTCTTATGTGATGAGCGCTCACGTATTCCTTTATCTCGGCGAGCTTGCCCTTGCCTACAAAAGAACGCGGGTCGGGGTGCGGCAGGTTCTGAACAAAACGTTTCATCGTTTTTATTCCCGCGGTCTCGGCCAGGAAAGCGAGTTCATCCAGGTGTTCTTTAATGAGCTCAGTTTCCTTCGCGCCTCCCAGGGCTACAAGTATCGCTGTGTTAAGTGAGTCTTCCATCGAGTCGTGTAAGATTTAAGGACAATCTTAACGTATTATTTTCATTCCTGGTTTTAAACAGTCGGTTACATTTGCTATTTTTATCGGATTTAAAGAAAGAGAAAATCAAGTTAACCTTCATTTTCGCTAGTCAAACGAAACTAAAAGGAACGAAAAATTCTCATAACGCAAGCCCAGATGAGAATTGCTGTAGTCCTGAATACATCCTGGAATATTTATAATTTCCGGATGAGTCTCGTACGTACCTTACTGGCCGAAGGTCATGAAGTACATACGATAGCACCTAAAGATGAATACAGCTCCCTTCTTCAGGAGGCGGGATGCATCCATCATAATATCACGATGGACAGCCGCGGCGCAAATCCTGTCAAGGACTTCGCCCTTACTGCGGAGCTTTTTGTCACCTACCGCCGGATCAAGCCCGACATCATTTTACATTACACGATCAAACCGAACATCTACGGCACAATAGCCGCGGCCATGCTGAGGATCCCGGTGATCAACAATGTCTGCGGGCTCGGTACGGTCTTTCTCAAGGACAACCTGGTCTCTGCAGTTGCCATTTTCCTTTACCGGATCAGTTTCCGTTTCGCTCACAAGGTCTTTTTTCAGAATCCCGAAGACCTGAAATTGTTTGTCACCAAAAAGATGGTACAACCTGCCGCGGTGGATCTCGTGGCCGGATCCGGCATTGACCTGGAGCGATTCAAACAAATGCCCTTCAAGCGGAATAGTACATTTACATTCCTTCTGATATCGAGACTTATCACCGACAAGGGGATTCTCGATTTCGTCGAGGCAGTGCGGTATCTTAAACAGTCGGGTTTCTCCGCGCGATTCCAGATACTCGGGCCGATGGACCCGGAACACAAACGCGGGATAAAAGTAGACACAGTCCGTCAATGGATTGACACGAACGTGATAGAGTACCTCGGCACAACCACCGATGTGAAAACCTTTATTGAGAACGCTGATTGCGTCGTTCTTCCCTCCTACCGGGAAGGGACCCCCCGCACGCTCCTCGAAGCGGCGAGTTCGGGGAAGCCCATCATCGCTACGGACGTGCCTGGCTGCAACCATGTGGTTGTGGATCATTATAACGGATTTCTCTGCCGGATGAAGGATCCCTCAGACCTGGCGGCAAAGATGAAGCAGTTAGCAGCGTGTGGAGATGAGAAACTGGCTGAATTTGGCCGGAATGGCCGCCTGAAAATGGAGCAGGAGTTCGGTGAAAGTTTGGTCATTAACAAGTATCTTCGCGCCCTCGAAGCCTTCAAAAAAGCTTCCTAACGATTTATTGCATGCAGGTAAAAGAAACCGGATTTGACGGCCTCGTCGAACTGATCCCCACGGTCTATCATGATGACAGGGGATGGTTTTTTGAATTTTATAAGGAACCAACACTTAAACTGTTCGGGATCGATCACAAATTTCCACAGGAAAATCTGTCGTTCTCAAAAAAAGGTGTGATCCGCGGCCTGCACTTTCAATTGCCGCCCTACGCCCAGATAAAACTGGCCACCGTGCTGAGCGGATGCGTGATTGACATCGTGGTCGACCTGCGCAAGGGTTCAAAGACTTTTGGCCAGGTATATGAGTGCCAGCTGGATTCCAGACGAAAGAACATGCTGCTGGTTCCCGAGGGTTTTGCTCACGGCTTTGCGGCGCTTGAGGACAGCATATTTTTTTACAAATGTGGCAACGTGTTCAACAAACAGAGTGAATCCGGCATATTGTGGAACGATCCCGGATTGAACATTCAATGGCCTATTAAAGAACCAATCGTCTCCGATAAGGATAAGCTTCTGCCTACTTTCGAAGAATTACTGAGAAATTCAGTAATTTCACGAAACTGATAATTGCCTAACCTTTGAGATCGCGCTATACCCTCTTGCTGTTGACGGCAGCCTTGCTCACGTCCTGCGGAAGTTACCGGCAGAACATACTGTTCGAAGTTGATCCTTCAACAGTACAACAACAAAAAGAGGAAGCTGAAGGTAATTACATCGTTCAACCAAATGACCTTTTGACCCTGGACGTATATACGAACCGGGGTGAAAGGATCGTCGACCCGAATCGCGAATCCTTTAAAGAGGGCGTTACATCTTCTGCAAACCTTTCTCCGCTTCAATATCTTGTTGATGTCAACGGCATGACGAAGTTTCCCCTTATTGACGAGGTGAAGATCGCTGGTTTGACCTTACAGGCTGCGGAGGACATACTGGAACAGGCGTACGGGAAATTCTACGAAGATGCATACGTCCGACTGCAGTTCACAAACAAGCGCGTGATCGTATTGGGGGCGCCTGGAGGACAGGTTATTCCTATGAACAACGAGAACATGCGTCTTGCGGAAGTGCTGGCACTCGCGAAGGGCGTAGCTGAAAACGGACGCGGCAACAATATCCGCGTCATCCGGGACGATCAGGTGATGGTCGCAGATTTCAGTTCGTTCGAAGGATACCGAAAAAGTAATTTTGTGATGAAGGCCGGAGACATTGTTTATGTGGAACCTGTGCGAAGACCGTTTACTGAAGCTGTGCGCGATTTCGCGCCCATCATCACGATCGCAACGAGCCTGGCCACGCTGATCTTTATTATTTCAGAATCAAACGATAACCAATGAGAGACCAGATGAATTTTGGGTCTTCCTCCTCCGGCGAGAACATTGATTTTAACAAGCTTAAGATCGTTGTCAGCAACAACTGGTACTGGATCGT
>CBFGXV010000198.1:0-5749 GCA_965652755.1 uncultured Chryseosolibacter sp.
GACTTTATGTTGTAAGCCTGGTGATGTCATTCTTTTTGTGGCCCACCGGCCCGGCCGTGGCGGCGCATCTGATGCTGCGCGGGGACGAAAAGGAAATGGTTTATTTCAAGAAGGACAAGTTCTGACCACCGTTGCCGCGGAAGCGCCGGGGGTGCCCGGACCTCACATAGCGTTTTTGATCAGCGTATAACCATGCAGTTGTAACTGGAAATAAATGTTTGGAAAGGTGATGATCAGGGCATCTCCGCAGATCCGCCCTGAATCTTGCCGCGTTCAGAAGATCAATCCAAAACTTATGGCATTCAACTTCGGACCTTTGTCAGTGGCGAACAGTTCGTTCATGTCGTAATTCACAAAGATATCTGTCGAACGCACGCCGATCTGGAGGCGGAATCCATACCGCAGATTGTTGAGATAAAAGTTGTCGCGGTCTTTCTCTCTTTCACGCTCACCACCCTCCTCGTACACGAGTTTGGTTTTGCTGGCGATCCTGTAACCAACATAGGGGCCGAAACCAAGTCTGAAGCCGTCACCATGGCCATCCCACATTCGGGGCTTGCGGCTGTGTTCACCGAAATCAAGAACAGGCACCAGCGATGCATTGATAAAAGTGGCGCTCAGCTTACTCTTCACATAATCAACTGCACGTGTATCGGCCACAAAGTGGATGCCCAGTTCATCCTTCTGAACAAGTGTGTTGTGTTCCTGGAACTTGAAGTTGTACCAGCTCACGCCCAGTCCCCACTCGACGAACAGATTCGTCCCCAGCCTGGTCCGCTGAACTGAATTTGCTCCGATGTACCACGATCCCCAGGGTCGTACTGCGTAGGGTTCGCTTCCGTCCGGGAATTGATCATCCTGAAGATAGTTGTTGGTTCCCAGGTCAATATTGTATGACTGCCACGTCTGGCCTATTCTACCCCTTCGGCTGCTGACCCACTTGTCGTCATCATCGTCGTCATCGTTATCTCCGGAATATTCTACATCGTCCTCCTCATCGCGTTCGTCCGTCTCGCGGTCTTCGCCAAGAACAGGTTCTCGGGACATTTCTTCCGCCGTCAATTCCGACGAGTCTTTTCGCGCTCCATCGGCAGCTTCCAGCTTGTCAAAAATATCGTTGAATAAATCCTGAAAATTGTAATACCGGAGGATTTCCAGGTCTTCGCGATCCTGAATAGTGAAAATGATCTTACTGGTTTCACCCAAAGGCACAATTACTGTGTCGGCTTGCTTTATCTGCGCGCGTGATTGCGCTGTTAAGCTGAGAGCCACTACAATCAAAGAGATAAACTTGAGACGCATGGTTTTAATCGTTTTCCGTGTTTTGTTTGTCATTCCTGAAATTCATCGCGAGAATTTCATTTTTCTTCTGCCTGAGTTCGCCCAACAGGTCCTGATTGTTTTTCATGTCTGAGGCTTTATCAAGCAGTCGTTTCAACCCGGATGTCTCTTTTGCCTCCGGGGTTGCATCTGCGTCTGGTCTTTTAGTAAGATATTTCTGGTTTACTTCCTCGGCTGAAAAAACGATCGTCACACTTTCTGCATTGGATGATGTTATCAGCGGTTCATTCGCGGATTCGATCGCAACATCAATATTTGATTCTTCAGATGTGACCGCAGGCTCTTCATTACGGACGATGGAGGGCGCAATGCGGTTCTCCACCCGTACGTGCTCAGCGTTTGTCTCCGAAGTTGCATCTTTCTTTGGTGTTTCAGGCAACGCGCGTCCATGCCGACGCCCCGTTGACGCGGCATCAGCCGTCTGTTTTTTCTCCTCTGGTCGGGCACGTTCAGGATTTATCGGCGGTGCAGGTTCCGTGGTATCCGATTTCGGCTGTTCAGACTGATTGGATGGAGGCGTCCCGGTGTTGTGTGATATCGATTGGCCAGCTTCTTTCCTTAAAACCGGGTAAAGGAAAATTCCACTCGCAATAATGACGAGAACCGTCGCGGCGATACGCAGCCAGAATTTTCCCTGGTGTTTTCCACCCAGATTTTGCGAGACGCGGTTCCAGGATCGTGCGGGGACGGGTTGCTGATAGCCCTGTAACTTGTCGCGAAATAATTTATCAGGTTGTTGATTCATGGTTGCTAATTTTTTTTTCGTTCTCCCAACCGCACTCTAAAAGGAGTTTCTGCAGGTACATCCGTGCGCGGCTTAGCTGTGACTTGGAAGTATTTTCGCTGATTCCGAGTTGGTCGGCGATTTCTTTGTGTGAATAGCCATCAATGGCGTAAAGATTAAAGACGATGCGATAGCCGGGAGGCAATTTTTCGATCATCTTCAGAAGATCCTCGGCTTCAAGGTGATCGGCGATGGCGTTGTAGTCCGGTTCACGGTCGGCATATTCCAGGTCTGTTTCGACCATCATAACCCTTGTCTTTCGCAGGGAGGTGAGGGCTTCATTCACTGTGATCCTGCGGATCCAGCCTTCAAAACTTCCGTCGCCCTTGAACTGGCCGATGCGTTCGAATACTTTGGTGAAGGCCATGACCAGAACATCCTCCGCCAGCATGCTGTTCTTTACATATCGACGGCAGATGCCATACATCCGCGACGAATACAAGTCAAATACCCGTTGCTGGGCGTGGTTATCCCCACGTCTGCATCCGTCTATCAGATCGTTTTCTTCAGCGCGGTAAATCGTAAAGTCCATTCAATGTTTCAATAGCTAAGATGCAGATGTTCGCGCGGAGGTTGCCTGGACTGGAAAAAAAATCCGCGTCGAACCGGGAGCCACGGCGTCACCCCGCAGGAGGTACCACCCGAATGCAGCTTTCCCGCCGAACGCAAGGTCCGGCGGGAAAGCCCGGTGTGGATTGTCATCACCTGATTGTCAGAGTATCCGGGTGATCAGGTAGAGCAGAATGAAAAGTAGAAAAAAGATCATGATGTGGGGTTAAGTTTTACTGAGACGTCCTGGCCCGCGATATGTTACAGCATTATCCAGTATTTTTAGTCGAGCCTGATGACCTGCGGGTTTCCGCGATAATCGATATCACTCGCGATACCTTCTTCCATTTCCAGCTTGCCCTGTACGTTGACTTTTGCGGTGGAAGCGCCCTGCACTTCGACAAAGGCATCCCTTGTCTCCAGTTCATAGGCGCGCAGTCGCGAGGCAAAGGCCACGTGCGCGTTCATACTGCCGGCGTTGCCCCTGAGGTCCGCTTCGGACTTTCCGGTTAACCGGATCGTTAGCTCTTCAACATTCAGGTCGCCACGGACTTTCACAGGCCCCCTGGTGTCTATCTCCAGGTTTTGCCCTGTAATATCCTGGAACCTGACTGTGCCCAGCCCCATTGCCTCGATCCGTTCAAGGGCCGGGAGTGTAATCGTGATCTCCATCTCATCAAAAGACAATCCTTTTGAGTCCCAGTTCTCCCATTTTTCGTCCTTATTTCTCTCAAAGTCGATTATGAGTGTTTCGCCGGCACGGTGGATCGTATAGAGTTCCCGCGCTTCCTCCGGGCCGTTCAACTCCACTGAATAATTTGAACCCTGCACAATGCGAAGATCGAACCTGCCGGATATTTCCACCTCGTCGAAATCGCGAAGCTCGCTCAGGTTTTCCTCGTTTGCTTCGTCGCAGTTCACACACTCCATACCCTGACGTGTAAATTTCCAGATATTCCCTTCGGCGATATCGCCGGGCACGTAAGAGGAGAGGATTCGTCTCATGTCGTGGTCCATCATGAACGGGAAGTCGTACGGAATATAAAGGATCATGTTGAGGCGTTGGTCGCGGAAGACCGCGTTCTCTTTATACTGCCGGCGTTGCCCCTGAGGTCCGCTTCGGACTTTCCGGTTAACCGGATCGTTAGCTCTTCAACATTCAGGTCGCCACGGACTTTCACAGGCCCCCTGGTGTCTATCTCCAGGTTTTGCCCTGTAATATCCTGGAACCTGACTGTGCCCAGCCCCATTGCCTCGATCCGTTCAAGGGCCGGGAGTGTAATCGTGATCTCCATCTCATCAAAAGACAATCCTTTTGAGTCCCAGTTCTCCCATTTTTCGTCCTTATTTCTCTCAAAGTCGATTATGAGTGTTTCGCCGGCACGGTGGATCGTATAGAGTTCCCGCGCTTCCTCCGGGCCGTTCAACTCCACTGAATAATTTGAACCCTGCACAATGCGAAGATCGAACCTGCCGGATATTTCCACCTCGTCGAAATCGCGAAGCTCGCTCAGGTTTTCCTCGTTTGCTTCGTCGCAGTTCACACACTCCATACCCTGACGTGTAAATTTCCAGATATTCCCTTCGGCGATATCGCCGGGCACGTAAGAGGAGAGGATTCGTCTCATGTCGTGGTCCATCATGAACGGGAAGTCGTACGGAATATAAAGGATCATGTTGAGGCGTTGGTCGCGGAAGACCGCGTTCTCTTTAAACCGGATGTTCTCGTCGAACGTAAAGACCGAGTCCGCGAAAGCGAGATTATATTCAATCATCCGCGCATTGTCGCTCGCCTGATTCTCACTGCTTCCATGGGCCTCGAAAGTTTGGACGAGTCGAAAATCAGGACCTGCGTGTCCACGCAATGACAGCCGCGCCCCTTCGTAATCCGATCCACCCCGGTTGAGTTTCAACACCGCGGTCTTTCCATTGATCTTGTATGTTTTCTCCACCCGGTATTCCCCTTCTTCATGGAAAGCGTAAACGATCCTCGGGATTCCGACGGCCAGCATCGCCGCACTGACAAAGAACAAGGCCAGTAACGTCCAGGCTATCGTGCTGCGGAATATGATCCTTTTTGCAATTGTTGAGGCTCCGAGCAGGATCAGGAAAATACTGGGGATGAGGGCGGCGACTACTCCGGCAATGGCGATCCAGCCCGGGAAGGCCCGCGTGAATACTTCGATGGGAAGATCCATTTCGTTGAATTCGTTTATCCATGGAGTAGATATCACTCCTCCCGCGAACATTCCAAAAAGTACCCCGGCCGTTACCACGATGCTGAACACAAGCGAAACCCCGACAAGAATGATCATAACTCCAAGCAGGACGCGAACGATATCGACTAACGGTTCTATTATCTTTCCGAGCGCGGTAAGCAACAGGCCCAGCAGGCGGAAGGGGAACAAAAGGATCTTCGTCAGGGTACTTTCAGGATCACCCTCTCTGATATTGAAATTCTTTTTAATGTTTGATTCAATATTAGAGAGGGTGACGGGCTCCCCCTGCATCTGCATTTTGTCGGTGATCGTCCGGGCCTCGGAAAGGCTCACCCATAGAATAATGTAGAGGAAGAAGCCTAAGCCTCCGGCGAAAGTCAACAGGATAAAAAGCACCCTGACCAGGATGATGTCAATTCCGAAATACGCTGCTACACCTCCCGACACTCCTCCGATGATCTTCGATTGCGGGTCGCGAAACATTTTCTTTCCGAACTCCGGTTCTTCCAGATCGTAAGATCCCGGAACGATGATCCACATGATCACGTAGATCAGTGCCGTAACCCCACCTGCGAACAGCAGCGCTGCGAACAGCAACCTGAACCAGAGCGGGTCGATGCTGAAATAGTTACCGAGTCCCGCGCAGACGCCACCAAGGATCTTCCGCTTCTGATCGCGCTGCAAAGACTTGGGAGGTACATAAGATCGCGGCTCAGACAGGGGAGTGCCGGTCGTCTCCCCCGCGTTCGGGCGAAAGGCATTGGCCTCCTCGTCTGATTCCTCCGCAGCCTTGAAGTCGCTCACACTACCCATCGTCGCGATCAGCGAGTTCACATCCTCAGACGTAATGATCTGT
>CBFGXV010000199.1:0-5742 GCA_965652755.1 uncultured Chryseosolibacter sp.
TCATGGAGACGGTCTTCATCTCGCCTGGAGCGCCAACGGTTTCGAATGGACTGCTTTGAATAATGACGATCCTTTCTTAACAGCTCACGTCGGACCGGAGAAACTCATGCGTGATCCTTTCTTACTTCCGGCTCCTGATGGCATGTTCCACCTTGTATGGACCGCAGGGTGGCATGGTAAAGGGATCGGATATGCTTTCTCGCGTGATCTGCTCAGATGGTCTTCGCAGCAATGGCTGGGAGTGATGGAGCACGAGGAAGATGCAAAGAACTGCTGGGCGCCCGAGATATTTTTTGACGACTCAAACGGTGAATATATTATTTACTGGGCGACCTCCATCCCCGGGCGATTTCCGCAGACTGATCACATGGGCGACAGTGGACTCAATCACAGAATGTATTGCGTGACAACGCGCGACTTCAAATCCTTCAGCAAGACAAAGTTGTTTTTCGACGGAGGTTTCGATGTGATTGATGCTACGCTTGTCAGGAATGGAAAAGGTTATCTGCTTTTTATGAAGGACGAGACGCTTAATCCGGTCCAGAAGAATATCCGCATGTCCGCAGGAGATGAGATCTTCGGCGGATTTAAAAAAATAAGTCCACCGCTAACAGGCGCTTACTGGGCTGAAGGTCCTTCTGCCTTGAAGATCGGGAACAAATGGATCGTTTATTTCGATAAATACAAACTCAACCGCATTGGGGCCATCGCGTCAGGCGATCTGCAGACTTGGGTAGACATCTCCGATCAGGTGCATTTTCCTCCAGGCGCACAACACGGATCAGCTGTTGCGGTGCCATACGCCAGGATAAAACACCTCATTGAGAATTCACGGTAAGGTGTAGTAAATCCAACGCGATTTTAGTATATTTCATGAAGGTTCATCCGTTATGAATTATTTCGCAATTATCATGGCGTTCGTTTTCCTCCAGGAAGTTCCTTTTAAACCAAAGGAGGAATTCGAAATAAAGCTTGACTACAATTTCAAGCCGCGGCCGACGACGGACCACAACACTGTAAACCTGACCGATCCGCAAAAAGCTTTTCAGAAGACAAACACAGGGGTACTTCCCTATCTGGCTCTGGAAATAAAGTTGCTTTCCCTGCGGGAGGAAAAAATGAGAATGCGCATATCTTCCAACCGAGGTGACCGACCGGTTCTTAAGAAGGTAGCCGTGAACTCATTGATCGAACTGGATCTGGGATTTACAGATGATATGATTGATCGTGTTACATCCCATGAGTACACGCTCACTTTTTTTGGCGCTGATAAGACCATTGTTGACCGTATTGTTATTTCTATCGGCGAAGACGGTTCCTTCCTGGTCAACAATGAAAAACGGGGAAGATTCTGAACCGTTCAATTGTTAAAACATTGTTAAAAAGTTACGAGCGGCCATCCGAAACCGGATGATAAGGTTTAAACTTGTGTTTAATTGTTTGAAGAATGAGATTAAACCTTTTGCTCGTATTCTTCCTGCCGTTTCTGGCGCATTCCCAGCCTGTCCGCCAACCTGATGCAGCGCAGATTCAACTCCGGTTGAAGAAGCTGAATTTTCTCGGGTCGGTTCTTTACATGGCCGCCCATCCGGACGATGAGAATACGAACATCATCGCATACTTGTCGAACGAGAGACTCGCCAGCACCGCCTATCTGTCCCTCACCAGAGGTGATGGAGGGCAAAATCTGATCGGTCCGGAAATTCGCGAACTGTTAGGTCTGATCCGCACGCAGGAACTTCTTGCTGCAAGACGTATTGACGGTGGTGAGCAGTTCTTTACAAGAGCAATAGATTTCGGTTTTTCAAAATCCGCGGATGAAGCTTTCTCGGTCTGGGGGAAGAATGAGGTGCTCTCTGACGCAATCAAGGTGCTCCGGCAATTTCAGCCCGACGTGATCATCACGCGTTTTCCACCGGATGAGCGCGCCGGCCATGGCCACCACACAGCATCCGCGATCGTCGCAGGCGAAGCGTTTGATCTCGCAGCCAGAAAGGATGTATTTCCGGAACAGGTGAAAGAATTCGGGACGTGGCAGGTCAAGCGGTTGTATACGAACACAGGCCGGTGGTGGAACCGCACCGTGAATGAGAATACCCCTGGCGTAATCACACTCGATGTGGGCGGTTACAACAAGATCCTCGGGAAATCGTATTCGGAGATCTCGGCACTCAGCAGCAGCCAGCACAAAAGTCAGGGGTGGGGAAGGAAAGGTGAAAGAGGATACAGGCCCGAGTTTCTGGAGCATACAAAAGGCGCGCAGGCATCTGAAAATATTTTCGAGGGCGTCGACACAACATGGAACAGGATCGGCGGAGGTGCGTCAGTACAACCCCTGGTCACTGCGCTCCTGAATGCTTTCGATCCGGAAGATCCGGCGGCATCCGTCCCCCAATTGTTCCGAATCAGGACACAGATCCAGAAACTCGGTAGAAGTGTGTGGAAGGACCGAAAGCTGAAGGAGGTGGAAGACCTTATCGTGGATTGCCTCGGGCTTTTCATCGAAGTCACAGCTTCAGGTTTTCAGTGCGCGCCCGGTGAGCAGATATCCAGCACAATCGAGATCCTCAACCGTTCGCAAGCGGATATCAAAGTGAATGGTATACGCGCGTCGGGCCTGACGTGGGACTCCGTATTTGTTGCCAACCTCGAGAACAACCAGCCAAAGATCATCAAATTGCGATCAGCCGTCAAAAGCGACGCAGGCTTCTCAGATCCTTACTGGCTGCAGGCGTCGCACCCGACCGGTCTTTTCACGGTCTCCGACGAACGGAAGATCGGAATGCCACAGGATAGCCCGGCCGTTGTTTTTACTTTTGATCTGAAAGCAGGTAATCAAGTGCTGACGCTCAAGCGGCCCCTGATCTATAAATGGGTCGATCCCGTAAAAGGTGAATTGTGGAGACCGTTCGAAATTGTTCCACCGGTAACTGTTAACCTCTCAGAATCGGTGATGGTGTTCGGAACCCGGGAACCCCGTCAGGTCAGCCTGTTGATCAGCTCCTCGAGCAATGAGCCCAAGGCCGGAACAGTGGCGCTGCAGGTGCCGGAAGGATGGCGGACCGATCCTGAGTCCGTATCATTTGAACTCGCTGCAAGAGGCGAGGAACAGACAAAAACCATTACAGTCTATCCACCTGTTGATGACCACAGCACAAGCCTGAAAGCTGTTGCACGCGTGAACGGCAACGAATATGACCGGTCACTTCAGCTGATCTCTTATGACCACTTTCCCATTCAAACCCTGCTGCCCGCGGCCCAGATAAAAGCGGTTCGCATTGAACTCAAGACGGAAGGGCGACGCGTAGGCTATATCCACGGCGCCGGCGACGAGATTCCCTCGGCATTGCGCAATATGGGTTACGATGTGTGGGAAATGAATAACGATGAGATCACGCCTTCAAACCTGAAGGGGCTTGACGCTGTTGTCCTTGGCGTCCGGGCGTTGAATACCAATGACCGCGCCCGGTTTTTTATGAAAGCAGTTCTCGACTACGCCAACGAGGGAGGCACGGTGATCGTGCAATACAACACGAACTCCAGGTTACAGACTGAAAGTTTTTCTCCTTACCCCATCACCATCGGCCGCGCCCGCGTAACGGATGAAAAGTCCAGCGTAGCGATGCTCCGGAAAGACCACCCGGTATTGAATACTCCGAACAGGATCACCGCGGCTGACTTCGACGGATGGATCCAGGAACGCGGGCTATACTTTCCATCGCAATGGGATGAGAAGTTCGAACCTGTTCTATCCATGAATGACAAGGGCGAACAGCCCGAAAACGGTAGCCTCCTCGTTGCACGCTATGGCAAAGGTCACTATGTATACACAAGTCTTTCTTTTTTCAGGCAGCTTCCCGAAGGAGTTTCCGGAGCATATAAGCTGTTTGCCAATCTGGTGTCACTGGGAAAGCCTCAGGCGCAACAGCCTTCGGGAAACAAGAACCGAAGCCGATGAATCTATCAATCCATTCCAAATGACCGATCCTGAAAAACCTCCGTTGTTTAACACATGGTCCGGATGGTATCTGTTGATATTAAGTGTCCTGGCACTCCAGATCATAGTATATAGGATCGTAACCCTGGCCTTTTCATGAAGACCATTGACTGGGTAGTATTACTTCTTACCATTCTCTTCATTGTTGCGTACGGAACGATCAAGACGCGTAAGACAGAGACGATGGAGGGATTCCTGAAGGGCGATAACACCCTTAAGTGGTGGATGATGGGGATTTCCATCATGGCGACACAGGCCAGCGCTATCACATTCCTGTCCACACCCGGTCAGGCTATCGAAGACGGTATGCGTTTCATTCAGTTCTATTTCGGATTGCCTGTGGCCATGGTGATCATTTCCGTCTCGATGGTTCCGATCTATTACCGTCTGAAAGTGTACACCGCTTACGAGTATCTCGAAACGCGTTTCGATCACAAGACGCGTTCCCTGGCGTCAATTCTGTTCCTTGTATCCCGTGGGCTATCCGCAGGAATAACGTTATTTGCACCCGCGCTTATTTTATCGACCATTCTTCATCTGCCGATTGTCCTGACCACGGTATTCATCGGGACGCTTGTCATTGTATACGTTGTGTCAGGCGGCACCAAAGCAGTAAGCATTACCCAGCGCCAACAGATGGCCGTTATCATGGGCGGGATGATCCTGGCCGGCGTTCTCGCTTTTTATATGCTGCCGGAGAAGGTAAGTTTTTTTGATACGGTAAGAGTCGCGGGCGAGATGGGAAAGCTGAATCTTGTGAATCTCGAATTTGATATCGAAGACCGTTACAACATATGGTCGGGACTGATCGCGGGTACATTCCTGTCACTTTCCTATTTCGGCACAGACCAGTCGCAGGTCGGAAGGTACCTGGGAGGCAGCTCGGTCACGGAAAGCCGGCTCAGCCTGATGTTCAACGGATTGCTCAAGATCCCCATGCAGTTCATGATACTTTTTATAGGCGTGCTCGTCTATATTTTTTATCTGTTCATTCAGCCCCCGGTATTCCACAATCCTGTCCTGAAGGACCGGGCCATGGCGACGGCTCATGGTGACTCCATCAGATACTACGAAGAACAGTTCGAGCAAGTGCATGCAAGAAAGCGGGTGGTGGTCGAGCAGCTCGTGGACGCAATCCATCGCGAAGACGATGCGTCGGTGGAGAAAGCGAGCGATGAGATCAAAGCTTATCAGGAGCAGGAAACAAAACTTCGCGACAACGTCAAAGCTAGTATTGCGCGTGCAATTCCGAATGCAAAAACGCAGGACCGCGATTATATTTTTCTGAATTTTGTTCTGTCGAACCTTCCGCATGGAATCATCGGCTTGTTGCTGGCTGTAATGTTTTCAGCGGCAATGTCCTCTATGGCAGGAGAGCTCAACGCCCTTGCGTCAACAACTTCCGTTGATATTTATAAGCGGTCATTCAAACCTCAGGCATCCAACGCACATTATCTGATGGCATCAAGGGTCTTTACCATTCTCTGGGCGCTTCTTGCAATGGTGTTTGCCATGCTGGCGAGCTTTGCGGAAAATCTTATCCAATTTGTCAACATTGTCGGCTCGCTTTTCTACGGGACGATCCTTGGGATTTTTCTGACAGCCTTTTATGTAAAACGAGTAGGAGCAACGGCTGTATTCTGGGCGGCGATCGCTGCAGAGGCGGTCGTCCTCTACTGTTACGCATTTACCAATATCGCTTTTCTTTTGTACAACATCATCGGGTGTGTAATTGTCCTTGTCCC
>CBFGXV010000200.1:0-5714 GCA_965652755.1 uncultured Chryseosolibacter sp.
TTGTTGTAGGCAAAGAGGAAATCAGTGTTGATGTCGGGCCAGATGTCCTTGTCATTCTTCAGTTTGGTGCTCTGAAGATCCGCGGGATCGTATGTAACCTCGTCGATGTAAGGAACAAAGTTGAACATCTTCTTCAACTCGAAATGAAAATGTCCGCGGATAAAACGCGCCTCGGCCGTAAAGTACTGTCTTTCCTGGTCGGTTACATCAGTGGCGAGTGCCAGAGCCTGTAACGCGTCGTTCGCGCGTGCGATGCCGTCATAACACAATCTCCATTTGCCCTGAAAATATACATTGTCAGGAAGCGACTGGTACGCTTCGATGAACGACTGCGCAGGCTGGTCTCCCGCGGTCGTGCCTTTGTATGCATCATCGGAAGCGATGCCGCCAAAAACGTAATTGTCGGCCGATGCCTGATAGGACCTGAAGGCTCCGCCCGAAGTCGTCCAGCCATCCAGCGCGGAGTAGGCTCCGATGAGCAGGAAATTTACACCCGCCTTGTTCTGAAGCGACTTCGCGGACAAAACCCCTTTGGGTTCAACTTCAATAAAACTGTCACTGCACGAGAGGCTCACGCACATGAAGCAGACGAACAGTAGTGATATCTTTTTATTCATAATCGTGTTCATTGTAATCATCGTTTATCAGAATGTGAGATTAACACCGAGTAAAATAGTTTTGGCGACGGGATACGCACCCTCATCAACACCTATCTGGCGATCGCTTCCCGACTGGTAGTTGCGCAGATTGATCTCCGGATCCAGTCCGGTGTATTTCGTCAGCGTTACAAGATTCTGACCCTGGATGTATACCACAGCGCGCGATCCGTGTATCTTCTGGAGAACATTCGAGGGAAGTGTAAATGATAGCTGAATATTCTTCATCCGCAGATACGATCCGTCTTCCAGATAATAAGTAGATGGATTGCTGCTGATAACATCACTGGATTTCGGTTGAGGAAGTTTTGCATCGGTCTTACCGGGTCTCCATGAGTCTTCCAACATCCTCAGACTCCTGTTTCCGCCGAACGTGGGGAAGTCGGTCCAATACCTGTTGTAGTTGAAAACTTCATTTCCCTGAACACCCTGACCGAACAGCGTCAATCCAAACGCCTTGTAGTTAAGGCTGACATTGATACCGTACATGAAATCGGGGTGCGGGCTGCCGATGATCGACTGGTCATTTCCATTAACGATGCCATTGTTGTCGATGTCGCGGAAAATAAACTGTCCTGCTTTGTTGTTCGCGCCACCACCGAACTGGGGAGCATGAGCAAGGCCTTCTTCGTCGGTGTTAAAGATACCATCGATCGTGTAACCAAAGAAAGAAGAGATCGGATATCCTTGCTGCGTAACCGACATAGACGAGATCCGCTGGCTGAATCCAAAGTAACGTGTGTTCGGATCACCATTCGTCTTTGTGACCTCATTGCGGTACGTGCTGAAATTAACACCCACGTTGAATGTCAGGGCGCCCTGCATTGCTGCGCTGTTGTAGTTCAGCGCCATGTCAATACCTTTGTTGACCATGCTTCCGATGTTCTGGAAAGGGTTTGTCGCAATACCATGTGCCAGCTGCACCTCGACGGGAAATAGCATGTCCGTTGTCTCACGAACATAGTAATCAAGGGTGAAGTCAAGCTTGTTTCGGAGAAGGGTGGCATCCAATCCGGCGTTGATGGAGGTGGTTGTTTCCCACTTGGCATTCGGGTTTCCGAACTGAATGAGCTCATAGCCCTGCAACGCTGCATTGCGCGAGCCGTTCAGATCATAGAAGGAGGTTCGCGGATCGGTGCCGAACTGTGTATAAGAATTGTAATTCCCGATTTCCTGGTTTCCTGTCTTACCCCATCCGGCGCGTAGCTTCAGATCATTAAAGAATTGAAGATCGTTCATGAATCCTTCCTGGGACATCCTCCACCCTGCGCTCACCGAGGGAAAAAACGCTGTCGAGAATTCTTTGGCAAATCTGGAAGAGCGGTCTCTGCGCATTGTTACATCCAGAAGGTATTTGCTGACAAATGAATAATTGATCTTGGCAAACTCCGACGCCAGGTTCCAGTTCGAACCGGTTCCGGTATTGGAGGCAGTTCCTCCGTTCCCTGCGTCCAGATAACGGTTGTAAAGATCGTCTACTGAAAAACGGCTCCGGCTTCCTGTGAACACCTCATAATAATTCTTGATCGCCTCGCTTCCGACAATAATATTGAAGCGGTTATCATCATTGATGTCGAAATTATAGGTGAGTGTGTTGTACCAAGTCCACGTGTATTCAAAGCTGTTGGTCGTGGTCAAACTATTTGTTCCCCGCGATTCGGCTGACTCGCGGTCGCGGATAGTGTAATTCCTGAAATTGTACGTGTTGTAATCAATTCCGAATTGCGTCTTTGCTGTAAGGTTCGGCAGGATGTCCACCTCGGCGAAAGCATTGCCGAAGAAACGCGCAGTCTTCTCGATGTTATCTTTGTTCCGCCACAGGTCTGCCATGGGATTGCGCGAATTGTCGAGGTCAACCCCTTTCGTACCCGCAAAATTTCCCATGATGTCGTAAACAGGGATGATGGGTTGGATGCGGTAAGCGAACGAGATCGGATTGCTCTCGCTGTTGTTGCCATTCGGCTGGCCGATACGCTGCGTGTAGGCTACCTGCATGTTTTCTCCAAAACGCACACGGGGACTGATATTAAATTCGGTGTTGACGCGCGCCGAGTACCGGTCGAAGCCAGTGTACTCCATGATACCATCCTGGTTGAAGTAATTAAGAGACATCGCATACCGGCCTCCGTCGTTGGCGCCTGATACTCCGATCTGGTGATTCTGGATCGGGGCTGGATTGAAGATGACATCCATCCAGTCCGTGCCTTCCTTGTTGGCTTTCGTGATGAGGAATTTTGTACTTCCAAAGCCCGCCTCATCAATGTTAGCCGTATAGTTAGCAGGATTGACCCGTGGATCTCCTTCAAACGCCCCACTTGGGAAAATATAATCGGGGATGACCGGAGTCGGCCCATTTCCGAATTGAGCGCTGGTCGGATTCACAGGTGTAGGATTTGTGATCTCACCGTTTACCATCGTTCCGATGTTCGCCGCATTCTTGCGCATCTCCCACAACAGGTTCGCGTACTGCTGGGTGTTCAGCATCTCGGGAAACTTCCCCGGACGCTGTACTCCATAATATGCATCGTACGTAATTTTCGGGGGGCCCAGCTTTCCTTTTTTAGTTGTGACGATCACCACACCGTTGCCCGCACGTGAACCATATATCGAAGCGGCTGATGCATCTTTCAAAACCTGAATGGATTCAACGTCGTTCAGGTTCAGCGAATTCAGATCGCCCTTCGTGGGTGTACCGTCAATCACGTACAGGGGCGAGTTGTCGTTGATGGTTCCGTATCCACGGATGCGAACCATTACGCCTCCACCCGGGCTATTTTCGTTTCCCACCACGACGCCCGCAACCCGGCCCTGCATGGCCTGAGCCAGGTTGGTCGACGGGGTAGACAAAAGATCCTTGCTGTCAATCGATGAAACAGCACCGGTGATCTCGCGCTTCGACTGAGTGCCATAGCCCGTGACAACTACTTCGGAGAGTGTCTGCGTATCGGCTAACAGCGTAATGTCGATCACTGACCGCCCGCCGACTTCAACCTCCTGGGTTGCAAACCCGATGAAGGAGAAAACAAGCGTGCCTCCATTATCAGGTATTACCAGCGTGTAGTCACCGTTGGCATCGGATGTCGTACCCATGGTCGTTCCTTTTAACAGGACGTTGGCACCGGGTACAGGTGCTCCATTTTCATCGCGGATCTTGCCCGCGACCGTAAAATCGATAGCCATCTCAATAACAGGGGGATCTGGAATTACCAGTCTTCCGGTATTGCCGTAAGCAGATGCTGGCGTCGGCATCCACATTACAAAAGACAATACAATTCCCGTTGACATGCTGACCGCATGCCGGACCTTGCGTAATCTTTGCTTCATACGTGTGAGAGTTTGTTTGTTTGGATTGTTAGATATACTTCATGCTCATGCAAAAAGCCAACGGTACTAACGAAACAAAAGAAGGTGATTAGTTATTGAGGAAAGCCAACGTCACGCGAACCGAAACATCCTTAAATAAAAGGTAGGCAGAAATAAAATCATTTCAAAACAAAGGCATCCGAGGGAGCAAATACCCCCCCGGAAAAATGAGGAAGCCTCGGGCCTGGATGCAATATCGCAACCAATTCCCGGCCCGGATGTGTCGGTCCTGTTACTTGAAAATCTAGAACAATTCTTTCGCGATCCTGTAGATCGGATCGGATTTTCCCATAGAATAGAAGTGTAAGGTGGGGACACCTTTCTTGATGAGCTCCTTCGACTGCTGAACGGCCCACTTGATCCCGACTTCCTTCACCGCGGTATTATCCTTGCACTTGTCGACCTCATCGGCCAGTTCCTCCGGAATATCGATGTGGAAAGTGGACGAAAGAATACTGCACTGTGATTTCGTCGTGATCGGTTTTAGCCCCGGAATGATCGGAACATTGATCCCTGCTTCCCTGCACTTGTCCACGTAGTCGAAGTATTTTTTGTTGTCGAAGAACATCTGGGTCACCACGTACTGTGCTCCCAGTTCGACTTTCAGTTTCAGGTATCTGAGATCTGTCTTCAGATTGGGTGCCGCAAAGTGTTTTTCCGGATAACCGGCCACGCCAATACAAAAATCCGTCGGCGCCGAATTCTGGAGCTCATCTTCCAGATACCGTCCCTGGTTCATGCTCACAACCTGCTGCAAAAGGTCCGACGCGAACTTATGACCATCGGGTTCCGGAACAAACCTTCCCTCATTCTTGATGCCATCTCCTTGGAGGACGAGCACGTTGTCGATCCCGAGAAAATGCAGGTCGATCAATGCGTTTTCCGTTTCCTCCTTGCTGAAGCCGCCGCAGATAATGTGTGGCACAGTGTCAACTTTATAATGGTTCTGGATGGCCGCGCATATCCCTACCGTTCCCGGCCTTTTGCGAATGGATCTTTTTTCGAGCAGGCCGTTCTCCTTGATCTTGTAAACGTATTCCTCGCGGTGATAAGTCACGTCAATGAACGGAGGCTTGAACTCCATCAGCGGGTCAAGGTTTGCAAAAAGGTTCTTGATGTTATCGCCCTTCAACGGCGGAAGGATCTCGATGGTGAAGAGGGTTTTGCCTTTGGCGTTGTTGATGTGGTCGCAGACTTTCATTTAATGTGTTAAGGTGTTGAGGTGTTGAGGTGTTAAGGTTGTCTGTTCTCTTGGTTCGTGCGTATTAAATTTGGTCTTGGGGCGTTAAAGTGTTTTGGTCGTCCTGTTTTTTATTCGTGGGTATTGGACGTGGTGTTGAGGTGTTAAGGTTGTCTGTTCCTTAGAATCGTGCATATCGCTGGCGTTCGTGCTGATTTGTTAAAATGATTGTCGCCTTAAATTGTGCTTGTTTGAACGTTATCCATGTTTGGCTTTTCCCGTAGTCTGTTGGTTATTTGGTAATAGTTCATTTTTTGTGCTCTTTTTACACCTGTCTTTTTCGGAAGTGGATCTCAAATATTTTATAAAGGCCAGGGTTCTATTTCTGGTTTCTCCGGCCTTCAGCCGAATCTCGATAATTTGTTGCTCCGTCAAATAATTAAGATCGGACAATACGTAAGTCATACTGGTTACTTCCAGAGCGGAGCTCTGAGAAATGTCATAGAACTTGATAG
>CBFGXV010000201.1:0-5713 GCA_965652755.1 uncultured Chryseosolibacter sp.
AGCTTTAAATTCGATCAGGGTCATTCGCTCCGCGGATGACTCTTTTTTTTGACACGGCGTTTCCACCACCCCTTTTCCGCGCGCAGGATATTTCAGCGCAGGCCCGGCACACTTCGTCCATTGAAGATCGAAAACGGCGTCAACGAGGGGGCTATTGATGCAATCCGGCCCTAACCGCATCTACGCCTGCTGAAATCTGGATGCACATCTCGTCACGGATTTTACGCGTGTCGTCAAAACGCCCCGGGCGTTGATCACAATACATTTTCTTTGCCTGCCAGAATCCGTTCATCCTTTATATATAAACACTAAATAAGGATCATTATGTTTAACCAACAAGTCAAGAAGCCGTTGGCGATCAGATCGCTGATGTTGCTTTCCCTCGCGGCCGCCCTGTTCGCATTTTCGGAAGTCGGCGGCGATAGTTACACGATCTACCTGGGCGACAAGCTTGTGATGAAGGAGCATGTGATGGCCAACCGCCCGATACGCAACATCGAAGTCAAAGGTGAGAACGCCGAAGATGTCCTCAGGGTTTATTATAGCCACTGCGGCAAAACCGGTGTTGAAAGGTCTGTGACCGTGAATGATCGGAATAAAAAAGTTTTAAAGACCTGGAGCTTTTCCGATAACGACGATATGGAAGTGAACCTCAGGGACGTGGTAAGCGCTGCGGGAAACTCGAACACCCTTCAGCTGGTGTACACATCCCGCGAGTTACCAGGTGGAAAAGTGCTCGCCGGTATCTCCCTTCACGGAAGTGTTAAGGCAAGTTTAAAATAAAAGGTCTGTGTTGTGGCAGATCATCGAAGTGATGAAGGCATGTCGCGCAGGCGCGCGGCGTGCCGCATCCCGGGGTCGCGAGGGTGTCGTTCACGCGATCTTTTTAAGGAGTGCCTCAAGTGAAGTGCACAGTCCGCGAAAATCATTGTGCTTGTGGAGAAACTGATTCGCACCCAACGCTGCGTATTCTTCCGTTTCGCGGGGATTGATCCTGGTAGAGTACATCACAACGGGTACCGTTTCCAGCCTCTTGTTCTGGCGAAGTTCCGAAAGCACGGTTTTTCCATCCATCATGGGCATGTGGATGTCGAGAAAAATATAATCGGGTACGATAGCGTCGCGCAGGATATTCAAGGCCTCCTTGGCATCGCGCGCGAGGAGACATTTTGCAAGGGGATTTACGGTCTTGACCGCCTTGTAAAAGATTTCAAGATCCTCGGGATCATCGTCTATGTTCAGTACAACGAGCCCCTCATTCTTCGAAACAGATTTCTTACTGGCCATAGGCATCGATTTAACCATGCTTTAATCTTCAATTTATGGCCAGCAACCGTTCAAAAAAAACTGTGTGCAGATAATCGGCTGAACTGAAGTTAAATCAGACGAACGGACGATTCCGGTTTTTTTACAAGACAAAAAAATTATGTGAAGCGGCTTTAGTATCAGTCGACTGTAGCCAGCCAGCTACCTATTTTCACCCGGGGGAAAATGGAGATGGACCTGATCGTGCATGGTGTATAAGCGGTAGCGCTGGCCGTCATGTACAAGGATACCGCTGGACTTGTTCTCCCTGAGGATCGGATTGCCCGGATACTTTTTCCAAACTTCCAGATCATCTGAAATAGCAACGTTCGTATTCCACTCGCTCCAGTCTTCATAGGGTGTGCCGTGATAGTAGGCAAAATATCGATTGCCGTGCCTGACGATCTGATTGAGCGCTACGCCGTATCTGTCATATTCTTCCGGCCCGTTTGCAATGACAGGCTCATCACTAACATTCCGCCATGACACAAGGTCCGTTGAAGTTGCGTGCCATATACCCAGGTCGTTGCGTTCGTAAAACAGATGCCATACTGTGTCTTCAACGTAGACGGTAGGGGTTCCATAGGGACCCGGCGAGAGCGGTTCGCCGTTTGCAAGTGTGATCTTCAGTGTGCCGAGATCCTTCCAATTGATCTTGTCCCGTGAAGTAAGAAGGTGCGCGATGTCATGACGGCCTTCTGCGAACATATAATACAGACTGTCATGTTTGATCACCATCATGTCTTCAACCCAGCTTTCGGTGAAAACGGGGTTTCCGGAATAGCGTTTCCAGCTGATGCCATCCGCGCTCGTCGCATACCCGAGCGCCATCATCTCCTGATCAGGATTATCCCGGAAACCGGTATACCACATGTGATAACCGTCGTCTTCTTTCAGGATAAAGCCACGTTCCCGGATTTTCTGGTCCCAGGTGTCAGCGCCTGTTCCGGTAAACACAGGATTTTTTTCATATGGAGCGAAATCGACCAATTCGTCAGGATAATCGTCCCCAGCATCTGACGATTGCTGTGTTGTCCGGTCAGTCGGATTACAACCTGCCATAAAGAAAACAAGCATGAAAAGTACAGTTCCGAATCTGTGGTGAGGTCTATTAATCGACATACGTTGAAAGTGATAGCGTACCAATGTACTGAAAATAGGATTGTCCGGGTCCGGTACTATCCAATAAAATCAGATCTCCGCCGGCGGGTACGATTTTTAGACGAGAAGCTTTTGCAAGCATCGCAATTGAACATGTACAACACCAGCGTTATTGAAAGCATCCGGGAAAAGATCATATCCCGGAACCAGACCCTTTGTGTCGCGGAGAGTGTCACCTCAGGTCACCTCCAGGCCGCGGTCTCACTCGCAACGGAAGCGTCGAAATTTTTTCAGGGTGGAATGACTGCATACAATCTTGGTCAGAAAGCAAGACACCTGCATGTCAACCCCATTCATGCTACAAGCTGCAACAGCGTTTCCGAGGTCATAGCTGACGAGATGGCCCTCAACGCACTCAAGCTTTTTTCAAGTGACTGGTCTGTCGGCATCACCGGATATGCTGCACCACTGCCAGAGATGGGTATCAAGGACCTTTTTGCTTTTTATGCTATTGCCTTCCGATCGCAGGTTGTTCACAGGGGAAAGATTGAAAGCGAAGACAGCGGCGCTTTACAAGTGCAAATGTATTATGCGAATCACGTGCTGGCAGCGCTCAATGCCTGTCTTCAACAAGCCGGCGATTCATGAATGCGCCAGTAATCCGCTGCTTTGACCTATGAGCCGGCCAGTTGTGATATTTTCGTACCTGCAAAGGCAAAGAACCGTCATTTATTGATCATTTTTTCTTATTCTTACCGCCTGAAAAACGAAGGCGCCAGATTAGCCGCGGCTTTCCCGGTGGATTAACCCTTGTCGGTGACCTACTTTAAATCTATCTTTCTGAATTCTCTGACTATCAATTTTATATGAAAAAGTATCTTTCCCTGTTTATTATAATGGCCGGCTTGCTGACTATTCTATCGTGTGACAAGAAACGAGAAGGAAAGCCAAGGGTATTGGTCTTCTCAAAGACCGCTGGCTTCGTACACAGTTCAATTCCCGCGGGTATCGCCGCTGTTGAGAAGCTGGGCCAGGAAAATGGCTTTGACGTCGATACCACAAAGAACGCCGCTTACTTTCAGGACGACTCGCTGAAAAAATATTCGGCCGTCATATTCCTTAATACTACAGGCAACGTACTTGACTACCGGCAGGAAGCGGCGTTTGAACGCTACATCCAGTCAGGCGGCGGATTTGTTGGCGTTCACGCAGCCACCGATACGGAATACGACTGGAGATGGTACGGCAAACTTGTTGGCGGTTACTTCCAAAGCCACCCGAGAACACAAAACGCAAAATTCATTATCAAGGATAAGAACTCTCCCGCGACGGAGTTCTTTACAGACACTGTATGGCAGCGCACAGACGAGTTGTACAACTTCAAGAACCTGAATCCCGACGTCAATGTGCTGATCACCGTGGATGAGTCATCTTATGAAGGCGGTTCCAACGGCTCGCATCACCCAATGAGCTGGTACCACGAGTACGATGGCGGGCGAGCCTTCTACACGGAACTCGGCCACACGGAAGAAAGTTATTCGGAGGAAAACTACCTGAAGCATCTTGCCGGCGGAATCAAATACGCGATCGGCGACAATGACGAGCTCGATTATCGCGAGGCGAAGAGCCAGCTTCCTCCTGATGAGGACAGGTTCACAAAAACCCAGCTTTCGTTTGGCGAATTCTTCGAACCCACGGAGATGACGATCCTGCCCAACCTTGATATTCTTGTTACCCAACGGCGTGGCGAGATCATGCTGTATAAGAATGATACAAAAAAGGTGAAGCAGGTCGGCTTCCTGAATGCTTACTGGAAAACGTCAGTGCCCAATGTAAATGCGGAGGAGGGAGTGATGGGAATTGCAAAAGATCCCAACTACGGCAAAAACAACTGGATATATATTTATTACAGCCCGGTAGACAGTTCGGTAAACCGTTTGTCGCGCTTTACATTCAAAAACGATACGCTGGACCTTGCGACCGAGAAAGTCATTCTGGACGTTCAGTCTCAGAGGGAGATCTGTTGTCACACTGGCGGCTCGATCGCTTTTGGACGCGATGGTCTACTGTATCTGTCAACTGGTGATAACTCAACCCCCTTCAACGAGCCCGGTGCGCGCTTTGTCAACAGCGGATTCGGACCGATGAATGACTTGCCCGGAAAACAACAATACGATGCGCGCCGGTCTTCCGGCAACACAAACGATCTGCGCGGCAAGATACTCCGGATCAAGGTCAACGAGGACGCTTCCTACGAGATCCCGGAAGGCAATCTTTTTCCCGACGACTCCGATAAAACCAGGGGTGAGATCTACGTCATGGGCAACCGGAATCCATACAGGATATCTGTTGATCAGAAGAATGGCAATCTGTATTGGGGAGAAGTTGGGCCGGATGCCAGCAATGACAGCCTGGCTACACGCGGACCGCGCGGCTATGACGAAGTGAATCAGGCGCGTCAGGCCGGCAACTTCGGATGGCCTCTGTTCGTTGGAAAAAACTACGCATACCGCGAGTTTAATTACGCGACGGGCGAAAGCGGCGAGGCTTTTGATCCTGCAAAGCCGGTCAATAATTCGAAGAACAACACGGGCCTGACAGAGCTTCCCCCGGCGCAGCCCGCGTTTATCTGGTATCCTTATGCGGTGTCTCCCGACTTTCCACAAGTGGGTACGGGAGGACGCAACGCCATGGCTGGACCTGTTTACTACACAGACATGTTTCCCAAAGAAACAAGGCTTCCGGATTATTACAATGGCAAGCTGATCATTTACGATTGGATACGCGGCTGGGTAAAGGCTGTTACGATGTTTGAAAATGGCGACTTCAGCAAAATGGAGCCATTCTTCCCTGCTCTAGATGTGAATTCACTCATTGATATGGAGGTTGGTCCCGATGGAAGACTGTATCTGCTCGAATACGGAAGTGGATGGTTCAGCAAAAATGCGGACTCTGGTCTTGCGCGCATTGACTTCAATTCCGGCAACAGGCCTCCGAAAGTCCTTGCCTTTAATGTGAACAAGACCTCTGGTAACCTTCCGTTCAATTTGAAAGCTACAGTCAAAGCAATTGACCCTGAAAACGACAAGATCACCTATGTCTGGGATCTCGGCAATGGAACCACGCGCGAAACTTCAACGCCGCAAGTCGAGTTTACCTATAACACCGCGGGCGATTACCGCGTATCGGTCGAGCTCAAAGATAGCCAGGGAGCCGCGGCGAAAAGCAACGCGATATCACTCTACGCCGGGAACGAAGCGCCAGTGGTTCCATTGCCGAGATCCCAGACATAGGTGATCTTGTCGTT
>CBFGXV010000202.1:0-5668 GCA_965652755.1 uncultured Chryseosolibacter sp.
GTAAGACCACCGCGATGCGCATGCTGATCGGGTTGTCGAAACCCACATCCGGAAAGGGAACTGTGGCAGGATTCGACGTCGGCAGTGAACCGGAAAAGATCAAAAGAAGGATCGGGTACATGAGCCAGAAGTTCTCATTGTACGAAGACCTGACTGTAGCGGAGAACATCCGGTTCTTCGGAGGCATCTATGGTCTTTCACGACGGGTGCTGCGTGAGAAGACGGACCAACTCATCGGACAACTCGGTCTGCAGTCTGAAAGAAAAAAACTTGTCGGAGCTCTCCCCCTGGGATGGAAACAGAAGCTCGCATTTTCTGTGGCCGTGCTGCACGAACCGAAGATCGTTTTCCTCGACGAGCCCACTGGTGGGGTAGACCCCGTTACGCGACGACAGTTCTGGGACCTCATTTACGCAGAAACTTTAAAAGGTATGACTGTATTTGTAACAACACATTATATGGATGAAGCCGAATATTGCAACCGTATCTCAATTATGGTAGATGGCCGTATCAAGGAGCTGGGCTCCCCGGCGGCACTCCGTGCCAGACACAAACTCCAGACAATGGATGAAGTCTTTTACAAGCTGGCGCGGGAGGCGCAGCGGACAGATGCCTGACCTTTGATCCACCCGAGCTGACCAGTATGAAACGCGCCACTCCACAGTTTATCACCTTTGTGAAAAAAGAGTTTGCACACGTATTGCGTGACAGGAAAACACTGTTGATCCTGTTTGGCTTACCAATCGTCCAGATTATTATTTTTGGATTTGCGCTGACCAACGAAATTAAGAATGCGAGGATACTCGTGATCGATAACTCCAGAGATGAAATATCCACAGGGATTATCAGAAAGATCGCTGCAAGTAAATCTTTTCAGGTAGTAAGTGGCCATCCCACAGATGACGGTATCGCAGAAGCTTTCAGGGGCGGGAAGATTAAGCTTGCAGTTGTTTTTCCCGCTGGCTTCGGCGCGGGGCTCCACCGTTTTAATCATTCCCCGCTGCAGGTGATTGCAGACGCCTCTGATCCCAACACCGCCAATACATTGACGACCTATCTCACGAGTATCGTTTTGGATTATCAGTCTGAGAATTTTCAAACGGCGTCCATTCCGCTGCAGATCAGCACGCAAGTGAAGATGTTGTATAATCCGCAGCTGAAAGGCGCTCATAATTTCGTTCCGGGTGTGATGGCTCTCGTCCTGATGCTCGTGTGTGTGATGATGACATCGGTGTCGATTGTACGTGAGAAGGAAATGGGTACGATGGAAATACTTCTTGTTTCTCCCTTCAGACCGGAGCTGGTGATCCTATCGAAAGCCGTTCCCTACCTGATCCTTTCTCTTGTTAATGTAGCGTCGATCCTGTTACTAAGCGTATACGTACTGGACCTTCCCATCAAAGGAAGTATTGTCCTTTTGTTTTCGGAGAGTATCCTGTTCATCGTTACATCGCTTTCGCTCGGGCTGTTCATTTCAGTAAAGGCCCAGACACAACAGACGGCAATGCTGATATCCCTGCTTGGCATGCTGCTGCCGACGCTGATTTTCAGCGGCTTCATGTTCCCCATTGAAAATATGCCCATGCCATTGCAGATCATCTCGAATGTCGTGCCCGCCAAATGGTATTACACGATCGTGAAGGCCATCATGATCAAGGGGGTTGGGTTTATGGCGATATGGAAAGAGACACTTGTACTCCTGGCTATAACATTTTTCTTTCTTGCAGTGAGCTTCAGGAATTTTAAAATCCGACTGGCATGAGAACCATTCTGTTCCTGCTTGACAAGGAATTCCGCCAGATCTTTCGCAACAAGACGTTGCTGCCGATCATTTTCCTGGTCCCGGTGGTGCAGCTGCTGATTCTCCCTCTCGCGGCAAACTATGAGGTGAGGAATATCAACCTTGTCATCGTTGACCGCGACCATTCTGATTATGCGCGGGACCTCATTAACAAGATCACGGCGTCTGGATACTTTCAGTTGTCGGCTATGGAGGAATCGTACGACCGCGCGCTGGAGTTGATCGAGTCTGACCGCGCTGACCTTGTACTTGAGATACCTCCCGGTTTTGAGAATCACCTGGTCGCTGAGGATGAACAGACGTTGTTTGTGGCCGTAAATGCCATCAATGGCGTAAAAGCCGGTCTTGGCGCTGCGTACCTGAATATCATCATACGCGATTACAATCAAATCATCACCCTCGCCATGCATGGCCCCACGGGATTGAATCAAAGTCCGGTCATTGCCGTGATTCCGACAAACTGGTATAACCCGCACATGCGTTACCAGTTATTCATGGTACCTGGAATTCTCGCTATCCTTGTCACCATGATCGGGGGCTACTTATCGTCGCTGAACATTGTGAAAGAGAAGGAGGCTGGCACCATCGAACAGATCAACGTGACGCCTATAAGAAGATTCGACTTTATTCTTGGCAAACTGATCCCATTCTGGATCCTCGGTCTCGTCGTATTCACCCTGGGCCTGCTTGCCGCCTGGTCGGTCTATGGCATTTTGCCGGTCGGCAGTCTGCTGCTTTTGTATCTTTTCGTTTCCATTTACCTGATCGCTGTCCTGGGACTTGGGCTGTTGATATCCACATATACCGAAACGCAACAACAAGCGATGTTCATATCTTTCTTTTTTGTGATGATCTTTATTCTCATGAGCGGCCTGTTCACCCCTGTAGAAAGTATGCCCGCGTGGGCGCAAGTCATCAGCAACTTAAACCCTGTTACTTATTTCATCGAGGTAATGCGTATGGTGGTGCTCAAAGGAAGCGGGTTCCGGCACATCCTTCCGCATATAGTGGCGGTGATCTTGTTTGCGATCTTTTTTAATACGTGGGCTGTATTGAATTATCGCAAAATATCATAAAGTAATCCGCAGGTGGCACGTGCGCGTGGGATGGGTCGCATGCGTCGTGTGCTGAGCCATCATTGCTTCACTGGCCGTTCAAGGAAAACCCCGGATCAGTACTAACACCAATCGGCCGGAAATACTATATTGCCAGAATAATCAAGAAAATCACCCATGAAACAGTCTGCCGACACCGCTCGTTTAGAGGACGAAAATAAGTCATCAGTCGCCCGTGAACTGCTTCGGCTACCGGTAGTGGTCGCCGCGCTCGGTTATCTGGTAGATATGTATGACCTTTTTCTTTTCAGTATTGTCAGGGTGCCGAGTCTTACCGACCTGGGCGTCACAGGTGACGCACTGCTCCAGGATGGCGTGCTGATGTTGAATATGCAGATGGCGGGCTTGCTAATCGGCGGTATCTTCTGGGGCATCCTGGGGGACAAGAAGGGACGCCTTTCCGTGCTGTTCGGGTCCATCTTGATTTATTCACTTGCCAACATTGCGAATGGTTTTGTTCAGACTGTTCCCCAATACGCCGTACTGCGATTCATTGCTGGTGTTGGTCTGGCAGGCGAGCTTGGCGCGGGCATAACGCTGGTAAGTGAGATCCTTCCGCGGCGCATGAGGGGATATGGCACCACGCTTGTTGCGACCCTCGGCGTGTTTGGCGCCATCCTCGCGTACTTCATCGCTGATATATTCGCGTGGCGCGCCTCTTATTTTATCGGCGGCGGATTGGGACTCGTGTTGCTCGTGATGCGTGTTCGGGTTTTTGAGTCAGGTATATTCCTGAAGACGAAATCGGCCGATGTTCAACGCGGAAATATTCTGATGCTTTTCAATAACAGGGAAAGATTTTTCAGATACCTGAAATGTATACTCATCGGCCTGCCGATCTGGTTCGTCGTGGGTGTCCTGATCACATTTTCACCCGAGCTAGGAAGGGCAATGGGCCTCGACGGTCCCGTCAACGCGGGCATCGCCGTTATTCTTTCGTTTGCCAGCCAGGCTTTCGGAAATATTACGAGCGGGCTGCTCAGCCAATACACGCAAAGCCGCAAGAAGATCATGGGGCTTTTTATCGTGATGTCTTTCGCTTTCAGCCTGATCTACCTGCTACTTCCGTCAGACAGTATCAAGGTGTTTTATCTGCTGTGTATATTCCTCGGGTTCAGCAACGGGTACTGGACTTTGTTTATAACAGTGGCTGCGGAATCGTTTGGCACCAACCTCCGGGCTACTGTCGCTACAACGGTTCCAAACTTTGTGCGTGGCGCAGTTATTCCGATAACAATGCTGTTTGTCTATCTCGGACGGACTGACCTTGGGATCATTAACAGCGCGATAATCCTTGCAATCCTCACCACTGCGGTGGCCCTGATCTCTCTGTGGTCACTGAACGAGACTTTTCACAAGGACATGAACTTCAACGAAGACGCTTCGAAGTAAGGAGGTATATCGGGGCAACGAATGGTATTGCCCGGAAGAGCATTAGTTTTTATAGAATTCGTAGTTTTCCTTGGTGATTATATCGATCGGCATGTAGTCTATACTTGCGATGGGTATCTTCAGAATAAGATGATGATACAGCGCCATCACGCCGCGGTATCCCTGCTCTTCGGGTTTCTGACAGATCAGGAAATTGATCCTGCCGCTCTTTAAGAACTGAATATTTTCTTCGATGTAATCATAACCGATGAGCAGGATATGGTTCAGCTCTTTCTTTTGCAGGAACCTGGCCACGGAAAACACCCGCGAGTTCGTCACGAACACGGCAGTGATGTCAGGGTGTTGCTCAAATACTTCGGTTAACCTTTTTTCTACGGCCTTGAAATCTGTCTGGTGAATATTCGCTTCCACAATTTCCGTCTTGATCTTCTGGTCGCGGAAATAACTTCTGAATCCCTCTTCCTTTCGCATTACGTGATGCTGAATATCAATCTCCCTGGCGATGTTGACCACAAGGATTTTGCCGCTCTCTCCCTTTGAATACCCCGCGAGGCTCGCCGCGAGGTACCCGCTTTTGAACAGCTCGGGTCCGATGTAGCACAGGCTTTCCTGTGCGGGAATATCCGAGTTGATGAATACATAGGGGATCTTCAGCTCCCGGCATTTATTTGTGAACTGAACCGATTCCTCGATAAACGAAGGCGCGAGAACAACTCCGTCAATTTCATTGTCGAGTATTATTTTCGCTTTTGACATGAACGACTTCTTGTCATTCTGATCAAACAAATACCTTTCAATTTTGATCCCGTACTGGCTGAGTTCTGCTTCCGCGCGATTTATTCCGTTTAAGGGCGCCTGCCAGTAAGCTGTTTCTTCCGAAACGGATGGGATAAGCGCCGCGAATCGATATACTTTTCCGGAAGCCAGACGCCTTGCCAGGATGTTGGGGCGATAGTTCAGGCGTTTGATGATCTTCTGGATCTTGGAACGCGTTGCCTCGGAGACCCCGCTTCGGTTATGCAACACCCTGTCTACGGTCGCGAGTGAGACGTTCGCAAGACGGGCGATTTCCTTTACACCGATGGGCTCCTCATGCTTATTGTTAACCTTCATTTTTTGGGTTTTAAACAAATTTAGAAAAATCCGATGCTCCTTCATAATCGGCAACTGGCTGCGCTGGAAAAAGTGAGCCTGGATTCCGTTTACGCGCTGGCATCGTGATGTCCGCTATTTTATGATCCGGTACAAATGCACTTCATAGCCACTGAAGTCGTCCTTGAATTTTCCTTTCTTTATCTGGATGGTCCGGTTCTCGCCGATAACTTCAACCGACTTCCCCGACCTCACTTTG
The DNA here is from genome assembly GCA_965652755.1 of uncultured Chryseosolibacter sp. Taxonomy (GTDB): domain Bacteria; phylum Bacteroidota; class Bacteroidia; order Cytophagales; family Cyclobacteriaceae; genus Chryseosolibacter. The sequence goes on from CBFGXV010000202.1 coordinate 5,660, forward strand.
AACGAGGCG
>CBFGXV010000203.1:0-5667 GCA_965652755.1 uncultured Chryseosolibacter sp.
ATTCGCAGGAAGTGCAGGAACAGCAAAACGAGAGTCAGGAGAATCTTCAGGACAATCAGCCATCGGATGCGAAGCAACCACAGCAAAAGGCCCTCGACAAGATGAGCCAGATGCAACAGCAGATGGAGGGCATGCAAAATTCGATGATGATGGAGATGCAGACGGAGAATCTCGAGTCCCTGCGACAGATCATCCATGGTTTGGTCAAGCTCTCGTTTGATCAGGAGAATCTGATGAAAGAGTTCAACGCCTTGCAGCAGAACGATCCTCGCTTCAATACCCTTGCACAGTTGCAACTAAAATTAAAAGACGATGCTAAGGTGTTGGAAGACAGTCTGTTAGCCCTTGGGAAAAAGGATCCGATGATGGGTTCATTTATCACGAAGGAGGTAAACGAGTTGAATGGTCACATGGATAAAGTTATCGAGTCGAACAAGGAGCGGCGGAGGCCACAGGCTTCGAGCGAGATGCAGCTGACGATGACTTCGATCAACAATCTTGCTTTGATGCTTGATGATCATTTTGATATGATGATGCAGATGATGGCCAATGCAAAGCCGTCGATGAAGAAGTCAAAACAGAAAGGTCAGAAGCCTGGCTTGAGCCAGATGCAGCAACAACTGAATGAAAAGATTGAGCAGTTGAAGAACAGCGGGAAGTCAGGTCGGGAGTTGTCGGAAGAGTTAGCAGAGATGGCTGCGGAACAGGAGCGCATACGCCGTGCTCTGCAGGAGATGCAGGAGAAGATGAAAAACGAGGGACAAACACCCGGAGGGGAGATACCGGGTAAGATGGAGCAGACCGAAATGGATCTAGTGAATAAGCAGTTAACCGATCAATTGATCCAGCGGCAGAAGCAAATCCTCACGCGCTTATTGGATGCGGAGAAGTCGATGCGTGAACAGGATATGGATGAAGAGCGAAAAGGAGAGACTGCGAAGGATTACGAAAAAGAAATTCCCAAGGCATTTGAAGAATATTTGCGTCTAAAGGAAAAAGAAGTAGAATTGCTGAAAACCGTTCCTCCGAAACTCTACCCTTACTATAAAAAGGAAGTCAACGAGTATTTTAAACGAATGGGCAATAAATAAACAATAGAGCATTCATGAATACGATCAGTATCCAGGTTCCATCGATAATGGAAAATATTCGAATGATTGAAAGCTTCATTGACAATGCGAAAGAAAAATTTGATTTGGACGATGATATTTACGGCAACATCATGATTGCTGTGACGGAGGCAGTGAACAATGCAATCAAGCATGGCAATAGTGGGAACAGATCCAAGAACGTATATCTCAGTCTTTTCCTGGAGGACAGCCTCATCAAATTTATAGTAAAGGATGAGGGTACAGGGTTTAACTACGAATCTTTACCAGACCCCACCGCGCCTGAGAATCTTGAAAAGCCTGGTGGTCGCGGAATTTTCCTCATGAAGCACCTTTCCGACGAAGTTGAGTTCAAAGAGAACGGCCGGATCGTAGAGCTCAGTTTCTACATGAATGCCTGATGGCCTCCATTGAATTTTTTAATCAAGACATTTCTTTCAAGTTCCCCAGACCGCGCAAGACCAAACTCTGGATCAGGGAAGTTATCCGCAAAGAAAGACGCGAGCTAGTCCATTTGAATTATATCTTCTGCTCCGACCCCTACCTGCTTTCCATCAATGAGCAATACCTGAAGCATAAGACGCTCACTGACATTATCACCTTCGACCACAGCGAGCGGGCTGGCGTAATTGAGGGCGATATCTTCATCAGTGTTGAGCGAGTGCTGTCGAATGCTGCCACACTCAAGACTGATGTGGAAGAGGAGCTTTGCAGAGTTGTGATCCATGGAGTTCTCCACCTAATCGGCTACGGCGACAAGAAGCCCGCTGACAAGCTGTTGATGCGCAAAAAAGAGAACCTCTACTTATCTTTGCGGAGCAAAATGTAAATAATGCCCGGGCGGCTGTTCCACGTGGAACTGTTTGTGGAATTGTGGACAAAAATTGTGGGTAAGTTTTCCGGTTCCACGTGGAACTAAACCCTCACAGAATTAGCTAAATAAGTTGATCTAACTAATATATGTTTCCTTCATACGATGTGATAGTGGTTGGTGCCGGCCATGCGGGCTGTGAGGCGGCGGCAGCTGCCGCTAAGATGGGGTCCCGGGTTCTGCTGGTGACCATGAATATGACGACCATCGCCCAGATGTCGTGCAACCCCGCCATGGGTGGAGTCGCCAAAGGGCAGATTGTTCGGGAAATAGACGCCTTAGGCGGTCTTTCGGGAATTGTCTCAGATAAGTCGATGATTCAATTCAGGATGTTGAATCTTTCGAAAGGGCCGGCAATGTGGAGTCCCCGGACTCAGAATGATCGTATGCGCTTCTCGGAAGAATGGCGGCTTGAGCTGGAGAGGATCCCAAATGTTGATTTCTGGCAGGAAATGGTCAGCGAGGTTCTGGTGAAGGACGGACGTATAGCGGGGGTGAGGACTAATCTTGGCATCGAGATCCAGTCAAAGGCAGTTGTTCTCACAAACGGTACGTTCCTCAATGGAAAAATTCACATCGGAACTAAAAACTTTGGTGGCGGCCGAACAGCCGAGAAGGCAGCAACCGGATTGACAGAACAACTTATCTCCCTCGGATTTGAAGCGGGGAGGATGAAAACCGGGACGCCGCCACGGGTTGACGGAAGGAGCCTCGATTACTCCAGAATGGAAGAACAACCCGGGGACACCAACCCGTCAAAGTTCTCCTTTTCTGATACAACTCCATTGACAAAGCAAGTAAGTTGTTGGATCACGTACACCAATCAGACCGTACACGAGGAGTTGCAAAAAGGATTTGATCAGTCCCCCATGTTCCAGGGCCGAATCAAAGGACTGGGCCCGCGCTATTGCCCGTCCATTGAAGACAAGATCAATCGGTTCGCCGAACGGGAAAGACATCAGATCTTCGTAGAGCCGGAAGGATGGAACACGGTGGAAATTTATGTCAATGGCTTTTCAACGTCACTCCCTGAAGATGTCCAGTACAACGCCCTGACGAAAATCCCGGGCTTTGAAAACGTACGGATGTTCCGCCCCGGCTATGCCATCGAATATGATTACTTCCCGCCGACACAATTGAAGATGACCCTGGAAACTCATCTGGTTGAGGGGTTATACTTCGCAGGCCAAATCAACGGTACAACCGGTTATGAGGAAGCTGCATGCCAGGGCCTCATGGCCGGGATCAATGCACACAATAAAGTACACGAAAAAGAGCCGTTCGTGCTGAAACGATCAGAGGCCTATATCGGCGTTCTCATCGACGACCTCGTCAATAAGGGTACACAGGAACCATATCGGATGTTCACATCACGCGCTGAATACAGAATACTTCTGCGCCAGGACAACGCCGACCTTCGCCTTACCGCAGCAGGGCACAAGCTTGGCCTCGCCTCAGACGATCGGATGAGAACACTCATCGACAAGAAATCGGACGTAGACTCTCTGCTGGACGAGCTCCGAAAGATAAAAGTCGAACCCGATGTTGTAAATGAAGACCTTTCGGCCTTCAACACGGCTACGATTCGCGAGCGGGTACCCGTGATCAATCTGCTCAGAAGACCCCATATCGGTATGGCTGAAATCAAAGTCATTGATAAAAACCTGAAAACACTGATCGACAAGTATTCCAAGGAAGTCCAGGAGCAAGTTGAGATCTTCCTGAAATATGAAACTTATATCGACCGCGAAGAGAAGCTTGCAAAAAAGATCGAGGGCCTCGAGAGCTACAGGATTAGACCTGACTTCGACTACGATCGCGTCAAAGCCTTGTCTTCTGAAGCACGGGAGAAACTCAAGAAAGTAAAGCCAGAAACAATAGGACAGGCATCGCGCATCAGCGGCGTATCTCCTTCCGATATATCCGTTCTGACTATCTATCTTGGCAAGTAATGCACTACCTCTCAGCGTGCCCAGTTTGTCAGCAGGAAGCGAACTTTTCCGCTTTTCTCTCCTGCAAAGACTATACGGTTTCGAATCACACCTTCCACCTAGAACAATGCCAGTCCTGCGGATTCGTCGCGACCAATCCGCGCCCTGCCGACCACGATCTGCCGCGCTACTATCAATCTCCCGCGTACATCTCGCACTCGGATATATCAACCAACCTCATAGATAAAGTATACAAGGTTTCCCGAAACTTTACTTTGAAATGGAAATACGATCTGGTACACAGGCATAGCACGGCAAAACCCTCCTCCATTCTTGATTTTGGATGCGGCACCGGCTCATTCCTCCAGGAATGTCAACGGCACAAAATGTCAGTCTCCGGGGTAGAGCCCTCCGAAGCCGCCCGCACCCAGGCTATCCGGAATACCAACATCAAAATTCACGCTGACATTCACGAGCTAAATGGACCTTTCGATACCATTACCCTCTGGCACGTCCTGGAACATGTCAGTGATCTAAATGGAACAATCGAAAAGCTGAAGGAAAATTTGTCGGAAAATGGCACAATGTTTATTGCTGTACCGAATCTGAATAGCGACGACGCGAAAACCTACGGAGAACATTGGGCCGCTTACGACGTCCCACGCCATCTCTGGCACTTCTCGCGGAACACAATGAAAAAACTACTGACAAGTCATCAGCTTAAACTCCACCATGTTCTCCCAATGAGACTTGACGCATTCTATGTTTCGTTGTTGAGTGAAAAGTACAAGAGGGGAGAGAAAGGATTATCAAATATGACCCGGGCAATCATGCAGGGCATAAGATCCAACCAGAAAGCTACACGCACCCAAGAATACTCCAGCCTAATTTATATCGTCCGCAAATGAGTCTCCACAAAAATCTTCACTGGTTTGTCTATATTATTTTCCTGATTTCGTGTGCGAGACAGAGCTCACCAACCGGCGGCCCAAAAGACACAATCGCGCCCGTACTCATTCGCGCCATTCCGAAAAACGAAGCGGTAAACTTCGATGCAAAAGAAATCGAGCTCATCTTTTCGGAAGACGTCATCCTCAACGCTCCAAAAGAACAGCTCATTGTCACTCCGACCATCGGAAAAGATTACAAGATCGTCGCCCGAAAGAACACCGTCCGACTCGAATTCGAGGACCCACTTCTCGACAGCACGACATACACATTTAACTTCCGTGAAACTGTTCAGGACATCACGGAGAAAAATCCCGTGCGCAACCTGCAGGTAGCTTACAGCACCGGTACGTATATCGATTCACTTTCGATCGAAGGTCTCGTCTTCGACATGGTCAAGGGCAAACCAATCAAAGACGCCACAGTCGCCCTGCACGTTGAAAATGATACTTTCAACATCTTCGAACATCCCGCAACGTATTTCACCAAGACAGACGACAAAGGTAGATTTAAGATAAGCCACCTAAAACCCGACAACTATTTCCTTTATGCCTTCGAGGATAAAAACAGGAACCTCGTCGTCAACAGCCGATCAGAAGCATATGGATTCATCAGCGAGCATCAATATCTGCTCGAAAATATAAAGGACCAAGCAATCGGCCTCGTGCATCTCGATGCCGGCCCACTGAATCTAACGAGCGCAAGGCCCTATAACACCTACTTCAACATTCGCACAACTAAAAACCTTCGCACCTTTAAACTTGCCGCTGCAGACTCATCAGACCTTACCTACTCTTTCGGAGACGAT
>CBFGXV010000204.1:0-5656 GCA_965652755.1 uncultured Chryseosolibacter sp.
GATGTTCGCTCGCAGACTCATGTGAGCCAGCTTCGTTTGAGCCATTCCTTAAAGCGCATCCGGGCCACAAAGTAATTACATACATCAATTGCTCTGCCGAGATCAAGGCGATGAGTGATATCATCTGCACCTCGTCAAACGCTGAGAAAATCGTGCGCACGATCCCGTTAGATCAGCCGATCATTTTTGCCCCTGATAAGAACCTGGGAAAATACCTGATCAAAAAAACCGGTCGCGACATGGTTCTCTGGGATGGTGCCTGCATCGTACATGAAGCTTTTGCGATCGACAAACTGCTGAAGCTTCATCAGCAGTTTCCGGACGCCAGGATCGTTGCGCATCCGGAATCGGAAATGCACTTGTTACAGGTAGCCCACTATGTTGGTTCCACTACTGGCATGATCAATTACGTCAGGAACAACAGCGAGGAGCAGTTCATTATCGCGACCGAAGCCGGGATTCTGCACGCAATGCAAAAAGAGGTTCCTCATAAAACACTTATCCCGGCGCCATCGCACGAGGATAACACTTGCGCATGCAGTGAATGTGGTTTCATGAAAAAGAACACGCTGGCCAAGTTATTATCGTGTATGGTACATGAGACTCCTGTTATTGAAGTTGAGGAGTCGTTGAGATTGAAAGCACTCGTGCCAATTCAGCGTATGTTGGATATTTCAAAAAACTAAAATATGCCGCAGACAGATGTTCTTATTATTGGTTCCGGAATAGCAGGGCTTTCTGTCGCCATCAAGGTAGCGCGCGCATTTCCGGACAGACATTGCACTGTGATAACGAAACAGGAGTCAGCCGAGTCCAATACAAGATATGCACAGGGTGGTATTGCAGTGGTTTCCGATTTTAAACATGACTCTTTCGAGGACCACATTACCGATACCCTCAATGCCGGCGACGGCCTTTGTGATCCCGAAGTTGTACATCATGTCGTTCATCAGGCTCCAGAGCGGCTCAAAGAACTCATAGTGATGGGCGCAGATTTCGACCGCGACGATTCCGGTAAACTCATTCTTGGGCGCGAGGGCGGACACAAAGCAAATCGTATTATCCACTATCAGGACGTCACCGGGCTGAACATCTCCACGGCACTCCTGGAAAAAGTTAAAGGTCTCGCCAACATCACGATCCTTTCACATCACCTGGCGATCGATCTCCTGACAGGGGACGACGGGTCGGGGAGAGCGCAGGCAAGGACTTGTCATGGCGCATCAGTCCTCAATGTTGAAACCGGTCAGTTGGAACATTATTTTTCTGCGGTAACCGTACTTGCAACGGGGGGAATTGGTCAACTTTACCAGACAACCACTAATCCGCTTATTGCGACTGGCGATGGGATTGCGATGGCGACCCGGGCAGGGGCGAAGGTCAGTAACATGGAATTTGTACAGTTTCATCCGACCGCCTTTTACGATGAGCACACAAGCCCCGCGTTCCTGATCTCCGAAGCAGTGCGCGGCCAGGGTGCGTACCTGAGGAACGGAAAGGGCGAACGCTTTGTCTTCCGATATCATATCGACGGCGAGCTTGCATGCCGGGATGTAGTCTCACGAGCGATCGCTTCGGAAATCCAACTGGGCGATCTACCCTATGTCTATCTGGACTGTACGCATTTGCCGGCGGATACTTTGCATCATCATTTCCCGAATATCTATAAAACCTGCCTGTCAAGAGGAGTTGATCTTAGCCGCGATCACATTCCTGTGGCGCCCGCGGCGCATTATCTTTGCGGCGGCATCGACGTGGACCTGAAAAGCCGGACCAACATCACCAATCTCTATGCCTGCGGTGAATGTTCCAACACGGGATTGCATGGTGCCAACCGCCTCGCGTCAAACTCCCTTCTAGAGGCGACCGTATTTGCGCACAATTGTTTTGAAGATATACAAGGTATCCTCGCAGGATCGGCACATAGCCACAGGGTTGAACGCGCGCCGGATGCTTCTCAGACCGCGCCGGACAATGTTGATCTGATCAATGCAACAAGACTTTCGCTGCAAAGCCTGATGAGCAAGTTTGCGGGAATCGTTCGCAGCACGAAAGGACTTGAGCATGCCCGGAGGGAACTTCACGCGATGGAAGCGCTGTTTCCACAAGCAGACCCAGGTCTGCTTCATTCGCCTGCCTGGTACGAGTTGCGAAACATGCTGGCCTGTGCCAGGCTTGTCGTGACGCAATCACTGGAAAGGAAGGAAAACAAAGGCGGATTTTATAACCGAAACCTGGAATCCGGATATGTTCTCAGCTAACGCCAGGGCTATTGCCCGATCGTTTTGACGGTCATTTCACGCCTACTGAGCTTAAAGCGACGTAATACCCAGTTTTAGCTGAAAGATCCCTGCGATACTTTCTGCGCGCATCTTCACTTCTTCAGCCTTGTCACCTGCAAAGTTCTCGTTTACAGTTTCTGTAAAAAGCTTAAGCCACTGGTCAAAATGTTTTCCTTCGATAGGAAGCGGAAGATGTTTCTGCAACGGATTCCCGCGGTACGATTGATCCCCCAGAAGTATTGAACTCCAGAAATCGTACATGACAGGAAGGTGATGGGGCCAGTCTACGTGCCTGAAGACAGGACCAAGCAACTGATCGTTCTGAACCTTGCCATAGAAGTCGTTAACCAGCTTTTCTATATCGCTCCGTGTGTTGATATCGTTTTTCATTCTTTTGTTTAACTGAAACCATGCGCGCCTTGGTTTCGCGCCGCATTGTCAAAGGATTTGATCAATCTGGTAATTTCCATCAAGGGGTTTTCCTCGCTGTGCTGCAATTCACGAAACGAAATTAATGGACATCCGGTTCGCAACAAAGATGGACAGCGGCAACCGTAGCATCAATTCGCTGGAGCGATGTCCCTTAAAATGCCTGCACCCATGGTCTGGAGTAAGGAACTTTTGCCATATTGGCTTCATGAATATAACTGTAAAATTCCTGGGCGCCACGGGCACCGTTACGGGTTCCCGCTTTTTGTTGAATATCGGTGAATTTCGCCTGTTATTCGACTGTGGTCTCTTTCAAGGGTTGAAAGAGCTGCGACTGCGCAACTGGGAACAGTTCCCGGTTGAAGCTGCCTCAATCGATGCTGTGATTATCAGTCATGCGCATATTGATCATACGGGTTATTTGCCAAAACTCGTTCGGGAAGGATTTTCGGGTCCGATATATTGCACGCCGCCAACGGCCGACCTGATGGAACTTCTCCTTCTGGACTCAGCAAAACTACAGGAAGAAGAAGCTTCTTTCGCTGCTTCAAAAGGGTATTCAAAGCACGAAAGACCCATGCCGCTGTACACCATCCCAGACGCGCAGGATGTTTTCAGACTGATCAAGACCTTCCCTTTCGGGAAGAGAACTTCAATACATGAGCGTGTGGACATTGTTTTCAATGAAGCCGGACACCTGTTGGGTGCGGCAATCACCGAACTTTTCATAAAAGGCGATGCCATGGAAAAGAAGGTTGTGTTTTCCGGCGACCTTGGCAGGAGTAATGACTTCATATTGCGCCCTCCCGCCCCTATGGCTACGGCTGATGTATTGTTTGTCGAGTCAACTTACGGAGACAAGCGCCATCCAGTTGTTGATGCGGGAGCGGAGTTGGAGAGAATCATCAATGAAACGTTTGAGGCCGGGGGAGTGGTACTGATTCCCGCGTTTGCAGTGGGGCGCGCGCAGCTGTTGTTGTATTATTTTCACGAACTCATGGAAGCCGACAGAATTCCGGACGTCCCGGTGTACATCGACAGCCCCATGGCTACATCGGCAACTTATCTTTATTATAAACATCCCGATTATCACCATGTGCGATTTAATCAGAATGAGTTTGCGCGGAAACTGGAGACGAACATGCTGGTTTTTGTTAAATCCTCAAAACATTCAAAGGAACTCAATAACATCAAGAGCAAGGCGATCATTATTTCATCCAGTGGGATGATGACTGGCGGGAGGATCCTTCACCACATGTATCACCGCCTGAGGAACAAACAGGATACACTGGTGATTGCGGGGTATCAGGCGGAGGGAACCAGGGGTCGGAGGCTTGTCGACAAGGAACCGATGATCAAGATCTTTGGTGAACCGGTGCCCGTGAATTGCCGGGTTGAAAATGTTTCATCGGTTTCCGGGCATGCTGACCAGAGCGAATTGTTTTCGTGGATGAGAGGATTCGCCGAAAAACCGAAAATTACTTTCGTCGTGCATGGCGAAAATCCCGGTATGGCAAATTATGCGCGCCGCATCCGGGAGGACTTGGGCTGGAATGTGATCGAACCGCATTACCTTGAATCGGTCAGTTTGTTTGAAGGAATCTAAACGAACGTCATTCCCGCTGTTACAATTCACTTCTCACGATGCGTATGGCAATGTCCTCTTCGAACGCAGGGGTAGTAAGCTCGAGAACTCCATCGGAAGAGGCGGGCTCCCTTTGTTCCGTCTTACCAGACACAGGGTTTAGATATTCTACCTCATAGGTACCCTGGGGAACAGAAAGCTCCAGGTCGAGCGGTCCCTTGCCGAAAATGTATAGCGCGTATTGTTTCCCTGGTTCTGAAAGTGAATGCGCGTTCTTTATATTTGCCGGGTTTCGGATCAGCGTGCTGTCTGGCTTCATCCGTAAAAAGTCAAAGCCATTGATGAAGTCATGGAGCCAGGAGAGTTGTTTTCTCAGTGTGGTACTCCCGCCGCCTGGCTGTGTTGCCGGATATTTAAATGTTCCGTTCTCGTGGCCGCTGGTAAATGAGTAATCGAGGTTGTTATACAAGGCGCCGCCTGCAAGAATAAAAGCCCAACCTTCCTTGCGATACGTGCTGTCGCTGTTTCCGTCGAATCCCGTTTCATTGTCGCCTATCACGCGGTTCAAATGATAATTCCGGGCCACAGCTATTGGTGGATTTGCGTAGTGGAAGTTAAACACGGATACGGAAGGGTGCGGATCTTTAATTTTTTCAGAGCCGTTGGCGATGTTCTGTGAGATGAGGTGGGGGTGCTCAAGACCTTTTTCCTGATCCCGGATGAGCTGAGCGATATGGTGCTGCCATTCCATTGTAACTCCGCCGAAATAAGGCTCGTTACAGATCTCATAGATCAGATTCGGAAAGTCTTTCAGTTCATGAACGATCTTCTTTACAAGCGCCTCCTGCACGGGAAGGAGGCCTTGTGATTTATCCAGCGTATAGACGTGGGTGCGATCCTCAGGTGATCCGCCATTTATATTGTTGATCTTGTTCATTGGGCTTAGCTGCCACTGCTCGTCGCCGTAGAATGGGCAAAAAAGCGTTAGTTCTACGATGACATGGCGTTCGCGCGCTTCGGAAATGAAATCTTTAAGACGTGAAAAGTATTGATCATCCCACTTTGAGAGGTCGAATTTATTTCCCCCGTTTGCGTAACCCGTTGTCTCGCTGCGCGCCCACGGACAGATAAACCGCCCGGGACCGGGTGCCAGCGTATTCTTCTCAATCTTGAAGGCGCCCACGGGCTCGACATACGGTCCGGTGAATACACGCGTGAGGTTCAAGCCATCACCCGCCAGTGTTTGCAAGTAGGGGACATAATCAAAGTCAAGGTTGATAACCGCACCATAATGTTCTGCCGACGTAATCAGCACGGTGGGTTTCCCGTTGTACAAAAAGTAATGCCCGTTATCGGGATG
>CBFGXV010000205.1:0-5654 GCA_965652755.1 uncultured Chryseosolibacter sp.
CCTGCCCTGGCTGTAATGTCCTCGTGCTAGCCACTTCATGTACAGGACGGAAGGGTGATCCGGCGTTGCTATTCAAACAGGTACCCGCCTCAACGACCCACATTGACTTTGAGAATGCGCTTACGCAGACGGCGCATTTCAACATTATTGAATACCTGTATTTCTACAACGGCGGTGGTGTCTCTGCCGGAGATATCAATAACGATGGTTTGGTTGATCTTTACTTCACAGCCAACCAGCTTCAGAACAAGCTCTATCTGAACAGGGGCAATTTTCTATTCGAGGACATTACAGCCAGGGCAGGTTGCGGGGGAAGGTAACTGGAAGACGGGTACAACGATGGCTGATGTGAACGGCGACGGATTGCTCGATATTTTCGTTTGCGGTGTGGGTAACTACAAATTATTCAACGGAAAGAATCAGCTCTTCATCAACAACGGCGATCTCACTTTCACTGACGCGACGCAAGCGTATGGACTGGCCTTCCAGGGCTTGTCCACACACGCTGCTTTTCTGGACTACGACAGAGACGGCGACCTGGACATGTACCTTGTGAACCATTCGGTCCATACAATACGTTCGCACGGGAATTCCAGACTCCGGCACGAGAGTGATTCGCTCGCAGGAGACAGGTTGTATCGCAACGAGATCATCCCGCATGGCCGGAATAGCTTCACCGACGTTACCGCAGAGGCGGGAATCTACAACAGCCCGGTCGGTTATGGTTTAAGCGTGGGCGTTTCCGACCTCAACCTGGATGGCTATCCCGACATCTATGTGTCCAACGATTTTCATGAGAATGATTACCTGTATATCAATCAGAGGGGCAGGACATTCAGGGAGACCGTTGCAGCATCGATGCCGCATACCAGCAGGTTTTCGATGGGCAATGACATTGCCGACATCAACAATGATGGCTACGCGGATATTCTGACGCTTGACATGCTGCCGCGGGACGAGCAGGTCATCAAGACTACCGCCGGAGAAGACCCCTATGACATCTATTCGTATAAGCTCAGTTTTGGGTATCATCACCAGTTTGCGCGCAATGCCCTGCAGCTGAATCGCGGCGTGGACGACGAAGGTAACTTGTTGTTCAGCGACATTGCACCGCTGGCCGGCCTTGAGGCCACAGACTGGAGCTGGGCGCCTCTACTGGCGGATTTTGACAATGACGGACATAAGGATGCCTTTATCGCCAATGGAATCGTTACAAGACCTAACGATCTGGATTACATGAATTTTATCGCCACAGATTCCGCACAAAGGTTTTATGGGTATGATGAATTTATCCGGAATATGCCTCCTGGTAAGGTTCCGAATTTTCTTTTCAGGAATGAAGGCAACCTGAAGTTCCGCGATGTCTCGAATGAATGGATCGGGTCGGAGACCTCCGTGTCGACAGGCGCAGTTTATGCAGATCTGGACAACGATGGAGATCTTGACATCGTGGTCAATAATGTAAATGAGAAGGCAAGTATCATGAGAAATGATACACAAGGGTCGCACGGGTGGTTACAGATCGAACTCGACGGAGAGGGAGCGAACCGGTTCGGCATCGGCGCGAGAGTCGTTGTTTATGGGGATAACATGTCGGTACACGCGGAACAGTTTCTGTCGCGGGGCTGGCAATCATCGGTGAGTCCTGTTCTTCACATGGGGATTGGCGACATGGTGTCGATCGATTCAGTAAGTGTGACATGGCCAAATGGAAAACGTCAGGCGCTACGGTCTGTTTCAAAAAATGTCAGGATAAAAGTGCATCAGAGCGATGCCGGGGATATACGGGACTATCCCAAAGGAAGTCTGTCAACGCCGGCGCTATTCGCCGCGCGCAAAGCGCTTCCCTTCACCCATCGGGAAAACGACTTCAATGCTTTTAATACCGAGAAGCTCATCCCGCATATGCTATCGACCCAGGGTCCGCCGGTAGCAACAGGTGATCTCAATGCGGACGGTCTTGAAGACTTCTTTATCGGCGGGGCTGTGGGGCAAAGCGGTCAGGTATTTTTTCAAATGAAAGACGGAGAGTTTGTGTCCAGACCTCAGCCGGCGCTGCAGGCCGATTCATCCCATGAGGATACCGGGAGTGCCATCTTTGATGCTGATGGCGATGGAAACGAAGATCTTGTTGTCGTGAGTGGAGGCCAGCAATTTTCAGGCGAAGACGCACGCCTGCGTCCGCGGATTTATTTAAACAACGGTGCAGGTATGCTTCGGAAGGCCGATGGCTATCTCCCTGAGATTTATGCAAATGCTTCATGTGTTCAAAAGCATGATTTTGACCGGGATGGCGATGATGATCTTTTCATCGGAGGGAGGGTGATAACGGGGCAATATGGAATAAGTGCGCAAAGCTATCTTTTATCCAACGACGGCAAAGGACACTTCACGGATGAATCATGGCGATTGAAGGGTTTAGCAGGGAACAACAAGTTAGGCCTTGTTACCGATGCCAGGTGGGCGGATCTGAATGATGATAATCGTTCCGACCTGGTAGTGGTCGGCGAGTGGATGCCGATCACGGTAATGATCCAGGATGAGAAAGGGATTTTTTCCGACCGGACGAATGCTTATGGCCTGGAAAAGACCAACGGATGGTGGAATGCCTTGCACGAAGCTGATTTCGACAACGATGGCGATATGGATTTTGTCGCGGGAAATCTGGGATGGAACTCCAGGTTACGCGCCACCGCCGAAGCTCCTGTCGCATTGTATGTTGGTGACATGGATGACAACGGAGGTATCGACCATTTGCTCACATACTATAACAACAACAAACAGTATCCTTTTATTTCACGCGACCAACTGGTCCAACAGTCGCCCTCGTTCAAACGAAAATTCCTTCGATACAACAATTTCAAGAACGTTAAACGGGAAGATATCATTCCCGCCGCCGGGCTTGAAGAATTCACTATTAAGGAAGCTTTTTGCTTTTCGAGTGTTTACCTCGAAAACCGGAAAGGAAAGTTCTCGCTCGTGTCATTGCCCGTGAACGCACAAATGTTCCCCGTTTTTGCTTTCGCCAGCGGAGACTTCAACGACGATGGCAAAATCGATGTGTTGGTTGCGGGGAATTTGCTCGCCGTCCAACCTGATCTCGGGCGATATGATGCCGGTTATGGTGTTGTTCTGACGGGCGACGGCAGGGGAAACTTTGAGCCCTTGCCGATTCAGAAATCCGGTTTCCTGATAAAGGGTGAAGTAAGGTCTTTGCAGCGTATAGGGCTACAGGGAAGAGCAGACGGGTACCTGGTTGGGCGTAACAATGATTCGCTCCTTTTATTTCAGTAGCAATAATTGTCCTTATAAGCGCGCCATTAATTTTACAGCCGCCATCCCGGGGTGGGGCAGTCGTATTTTTCAGATTCGATAGTGTTTAAGTCCCGCTAAATTTTTATTTTTACCCGATAACTGAGGTGATGAAAAAAACGATTTTCAGGTTTTATCTGGCTCTAGTAGCCCTTGCCGCTTGTGCCTGTTCGGTGTCCACTCCGACGGAGGACTACAGACCCAACGTACGCAAGCCTGACTTTATTCACCAGTCGGTAAAACAGGTCACGGACGTTATAGTTCACGACATTTTCTCGCCACCTGTTTCCAGTCGGATCTATGTTTACATGGCTGTCGCGGGTTATGAAGCAGCAATCCATGATAATCCTGCTTATGTGAGCCTTGCAGGGCAGTTGAACGGTTTAGAGCCCGCGCCGAAGCCAGAGCCCAGTCTTGAATATTGTTTCCCCCTTGCCTCCGTCGAGGC
Source organism: uncultured Chryseosolibacter sp. (assembly GCA_965652755.1). Classification (GTDB taxonomy): domain Bacteria; phylum Bacteroidota; class Bacteroidia; order Cytophagales; family Cyclobacteriaceae; genus Chryseosolibacter. The sequence continues at coordinate 3,761 of CBFGXV010000205.1, forward strand.
TATGCTGATCGTCGGGAAGGCCCTCGTGTTTTCTGAGGAAAAGATGGAAGGGTTTCATGAGAAAATGCGTCAGCAGTTTCTCGACGCGGGAATTCCGGAAGAGGTTTATGAACGGTCGACCGCTTTTGGCAAGCAGGTAGCTGAGCACATTCTCGCATGGTCGGGCAAGGACAATTATAAACAGTCGCGTTCATTCCCGAAATTTTCGATTGAAGAAACCGACGGCACATGGAAGCCTACTCCGCCAGCGTACATGGATGCTATCGAGCCGCACTGGGCGAAGATCAGAACGTTTGCCATCGATTCGTGCACCCAGTTCAAGCCGCTTGGGCCAACGCCATTTTCAACTGATAAGAATAGCACCTTTTTCAAAGAAGCCAATGACGTTTATTTGGTTGGAAAGAACCTGACGGAGGAGCAACGCGAAATTGCTTCTTTCTGGGACTGCAATCCTTTTGTCATGAACGTCAAGGGCCACGTGATGTTTGCTACAAAGAAAATATCTCCCGGTGGTCACTGGATGAATATCACGCACGTCGCATGCAAAAAAGTCAATGCGGATTTTCTTCAGTCCATTGAAGCGTATACACTTGTTTCTATTGCGCTGATGGACGGATTCATCAGTTGCTGGGACGAAAAATACAGGTCGAAACTTGTCAGACCAGAGACCTATATTAATGAACACATCGACGAAGACTGGGTGCCACTATTGCAAACACCTCCATTCCCCGAGTACACGAGTGGACACAGTGTTATATCGACAGCTTCAGCGGTGACACTGACTAAACTATTTGGTGAGAACTTCGCTTTTCTCGACTCAACAGAGGTTGAGTTTGGTTTACCCGCCCGCAGCTTCAAATCATTTATGCACGCGGCGCAAGAAGCCGCGGTCAGCCGGTTATACGGTGGCATTCACTACAGGCCTGCCATCGATCATGGCGTCCTGCAGGGAACTGCCCTGGGCAATTACGTCATCGGCAAGATCCACACGCGCCGGGACGAAGCAGTGAATGCAAAAATGACATCAAGTAAGTAATCACTCCTGATTTTTCTCTGTGCTTCATCGGATATTCCACAAGGAATGATCCATGCCTCGCTTATCTGTATATCTAACGCTTAAAATTCAATATCACGCGCGTATTGGATGTTGGGCGGTCACCATCGGACTTTCAAAATAATTTCATTAGAGTTGTTACAAGGCGAAACTATGTTTACTTTGAAGTGTTGAAGGTGACGCGATTGGCGGAGGTAGCAGAAATGCGAATCATCTTTGGCTCGTATGGATCGTGGGTAGAATAGTTTTGATGACCGGGAATTGAATTAGTTTTAATATACCAGACCTAACCACATACCAAAATGTCACCATATGTTGCAGAGTTTTTAGGCACTATGCTGCTTACCCTGCTGGGTAACGGCGTCGTTGCCGGCGTTCTTTTAAGAGATTCCAAGTCCGAAAATGCGGGATGGCTCACCATTGTAGTCGGCTGGGGGCTTGCCGTAACCCTTGCGATATACGCAGTAGGGAGGATCAGCGGAGCCCACATCAATCCTGCTGTGACATTGGCGCTTTCTGTCAATGGTGATTTCCCGTGGGAGAAAGTGCCAGGCTACATGCTCGCGCAGTTTGCGGGAGCTTTCGCGGGTTCAGTGCTCATGTGGCTTCATTATCTGGCTCACTGGCCGCGCACTGACAGCCCCGCAATCAAGTTGGGAATCTTCTGCACGGGGCCAGCGATCCGGTCAGCCATCCCCAACCTCATCAGCGAGATCATCGCAACGGTGGTGCTGGTGCTTGCGATCCTGTTTATCGGCGCAAACAAATATTACGAAGGTCTGAATCCCATTTCTGTTGGGAGCTTTAATTATTTCCATCGGGGTGAGCCTAGGAGGCACG
>CBFGXV010000206.1:0-5645 GCA_965652755.1 uncultured Chryseosolibacter sp.
CTGCGGGTGGCCGTATGTTTACTACGACGCCTTCCAGAAGAAAAAGATACTCGCGAAGGGTGGGATTTGGTTGGAAGGCATAAGTAAATTGGCGATGGTGGATGGGATCAAGCGCGATACGTAAAAAGCATCACGCCAAGGCGCAAAGGTCGCAAGGGGAATGTCAAAGGCAGCAGTGGACGAAGCGAATGCGTTTGTTAAGTTTCTCAGTTGTTTTTTGCGGTCATTGCGAAAAAAAATAAAAGCATCGCGCAAAGCTCGCAAGAAATGCAATTAAATGCAGTCTCGCGCAAAGCCCGCAAGAAATACTATCAAAATGCAGTCTCGCGCAAAGCCGCAGAGGCGCAGAGAAATGCAATTAATGCAGTCTCGCAGAGACGCAAAGTTGCAAAGTATTTTTGAATGCCCCCAGATCGTATTGTGTGAATTCGATTTTGAAAACATAGGAGACGCAAAGAATGTCAAAGGGAGCAATCGCGCGGTGCGTCGGTAAGTTGTTCGCTGGTTCGCGGTTGATTAATTGGGAGCTCGCAAAGAGTGGGATTTGGTTGGAAGGCATAAGTAAACTGGCGATGATTGGATTGGGGCAAGCGTGACACTTAAAAAGCATCACGCCAAGGCGCAAAGCCTGCCTGCCGAGCCGTGGCTTGCGCGTGGCAGGCAGGCTCGCGGGGAGAATGTCAAAGGCAGCGGTGTGCGAAGTGGAGTGCGCTAGTAAATTTTTCGCTGCGTGGTTCCGGGATGTCGGGTTTTGAGCTATCCTTAGTGATCTGCGGTCCTGCGTTGAATGCACGGCAGTTCTCTTGCAGCTGAGCGGGCCGAGCTGGAACGGACGGCCGTCATGGACCGCAGGTCCGTGCGGGTTCGACGAGCGCGGCGCGGGGCATGAGCTTGTCGAAGGCCGCGGACATTTGATGATGTCACTGATGTGATCGGATCAGCATTCCTTCCACAGAACATTGCAGAAATTAAGTCAAGCAGGAATACGCGTGCGTTGCATTTTGTTTCGCCCTTACAGGGCTTGGCTATATCGTCTGACGGTAACGCAGGCCTCCACTTCGTTACAGCCTGCGCTGATATGTTTCGGCCCTTCAGGCCTGGGTCAAGCCTTGTAATTTTTGTCGGCGCAGTTGATCCATCAAGTACCGGTTCTTTGAGCGATGCAATTATCACGCATCGTTATTGACTCCATGAAATCGTTGCACTTCACTTTTGGGTCAGCTAACTCGAAACTTCAATATTTTTCAAATGCCTCCTGAGCGAATGCACTCTTTGCGAGCTTTGAACTGATTAGCCATGAAGTAGTGAAGCGTTCGCCGAACACACTGCACTCAGAGAATTGCAGCCTTTGTTATTCCTTTTTGCGGGCCTTGCGCCTCCTATGTTTGTGTGATGCATCCAAAAGTCACTAACGCCCACAAAAAAAACTCTCTGCGCCTTCTCTGCGGCTCTGCGCCTTTGCGCGAGGTCGCATTTATTGTATTCTTGCGAGCCCTGCGCCTTTGCGTGATGCAATTACCATTCATCGTCATTGCCTCCATCAAACCAATGCATGCTATCAAAAACCTGCGAACCACCACCGTAACTCGCCAGATAAATTGATACGATCAGACGACTACGCAGCCTGTGTTTTCTTTTTTACCTGGTAATTTCCGGCTACGGTACCGAACGACCGCACGAGTCTGTTCCATGAATTGATCTGAATGATGGCAAGCGTGAGCAACGCGATCTCCTGCTTTGAAAAATATTTTAATAACTCATCATGCAGCCCTTCACTGGAATGATCCTGCGGCATGTATGTAAGCGTCTCCGCGAAAGCGAGCACGGCCTGCTCTTTCGGCGTATAATAAGAAGTCTCCCTCCATGCCGACACAGAAATAAGACGCAAGGGCGTTTCTCCTGCTTCGATGCCTTCCTTGAAATGCATGTCCAGGCAATAAGCGCAATTGTTGATGTGTGAAACCCGCATCCTCATTAATTCCAGTAATTTGATGTCGAGGCCGCTGTTGTCAACGTAATTCTGGCTGGCCAGCAAACCTTTCAATAATCCTTCCGGCATTTCATTATAAGATATCCTTTCCATAACTGTTTTTTTGCACTCATGACGAAAGCCCCCTAGAATTCGTGACAACTTTCCGGAAATCTTTTTGAAGTATTTCGAGTTTGTCCGGATTTCGGACAAAAAAGATGTTTCGCACACGGCCAACTTCAATATCGAAGATCTGACAGGTTATGATCTGGTCGCCATCGAAGAAAAATATCGCCGGCTGGTGATTGATGATTCTTATCTCACTGCGGACAGTGCTATACTTTTTCCTGTGCAGTCCTGAAACCAACGCAACGGCATGTGCAGTGCCGCGAATCACATTGCGGAGCGCGGCAACTTTTCCGCCGCCATCGGATGTGACGGAGATATCTTCATGCAACATCCGCTCGAGTTTTTTAAGGTCACCGGTATCAAGGACTTCCAGATATCTGGAAACGGTTTCAATTTGTTTTTCATCCGGCGTGATCTTAAGATTGTCGCGAAGCTCCGCTCGGGCCCTGCTGAGAATTTTCCGGGAGTTTTCCGCCGTTATCCCCAATACCTCAGCGACCTCGTCATGATCGTAGTCAAAGCCTTCTTTCAAAATGAAGACAGCGCGTTGTTTGCTGTCGAGCTTCTCGAGCAATACCAGTAATGAATATGAAAGAATTTCCTTTCGGTGAAGGGCGAAAGCGGGGTCGTCCGTTGCGAGCGGCTCCGGAAGCCACGGACCAGGGTATTGCTCGAGTTGTTTTTTTAACCTGCGCTTATGGTCGATCGCGAGATTGACGACCATCCGGATGAGATAAGACTTCTTGTAGGCGATCTTGTCCGCATTCAGCTGCGTAAATTTCAGGAAGACATCCTGAACGATATCTTTAGCATCTTCATAGGAGCCGAGTATATTATAGGCATACAGCGTGAGCGACGGCCGGAGGTCTTCCATAGTCCCTGAAACTTCATTGGTGAAAAATGGTTTCGAAATATGGGGAAAATTTTGAAGAGGCGCGTGTGTAAGTAAAATTGTGTCCGGGAACAAATTAGCAACTCGGAGCCGGGATCTTGAACTCAGCGAGATGTTGCAAGCGAAAAATTACCCGTTGCTTTCCAGTATGCTTCTGAATACTTGCAGTGTCTCGATCAGGTTATTTCTGATGATGGGATCCGTGAGCCACGTAGGCAGCGTGTTACTGGGAGTGGTCGAAATATAATATTCGACTGCAACCCCATCGTTGGTTTTCGTAAAGATCCACCTTCCATTTATTTCCGGAATACGCTGGATCTTTTTGCGAACGGGGAAGGAGGGATGATCGGTATTTTCGAATTCTACATGAAGCACATTGCCGGAATGATTCTGGTTGTACCGCAGTACACAATCCTGGTTGCTGACGGGCCACGGCAGGTCGTATTGGATATAGCCAAACCAGATGTGATCATTCTGCGAGAGCACCTTGTATGACTGGGTGTTCTTGTTCCACTGTTTTCCGCGCGACTCATCTTTAATAAGCGCTACAGCTGTATACGGATCGGTTTTTATTGTAAACGTGGCCTTGATCTCCCGCGCCTGCTGGCTAGCGTTGATGGAATACCACCTTTCGTAGAGGGAAATACCGTTATTTTTCTTTACCAGGACAAAGTTTGCAGTATCGGGATTGCTATTCCCGTCCATTCCGGCCGCCGAAATCCAGTAGAAACTGCAAAGGATCACTACAAAAGACCATTTATGACGGAACAACATATACCTTTTTAGTATAGACAACCTTAAAAATCCATACCCCTATCGTTGGACCATTTGTTCATTGAAGCGACACGGTTTGGAAGGTGTAATGAAGGCGGAAACCGTGGTTTTCGGAACCGAGAGAAGGGCGGGCTGGTAACCCCAAATAGTAATTCAGTGTAAAGGCCTGTGGTTCAGTCAACTTCCTTGAATCTTTCATCTCCGCACATCCGCACTATTTTTGGCATAAACCTGCCCATTACATCCACGAGGTCTGTTTGGTAGCCCATTACCTGGTGGATATCCTTGTATGCCATCGGAGCTTCGTCGAGACCTGCCCCGATGAGGTCGACACCGGCTTGCTTCAGGACTTTGCTGACCTGTCCGGGCAGGATCGTTTGTTTAGCCCTTGTGCGAGACATGGTGCGGCCGGCTCCATGTGATGCGGAATTAATAGAAGCGGCTTCTCCCTTTCCCCGCACGATGAAGCCTGGAGTGGCCATGGACCCGGGGATAATACCGAGTACGCCAAGCCCCGCGGGTGTTGCTCCCTTGCGATGGACGATAATCTCATTCCCGGAAGCATCTTTCTCCTTCCACGCGAAGTTGTGATGGTTTTCAATCATGGCGAGCGGCGTCTCGCGCAACCCTATGGCCATACGCTCATGGATCTGGTGGTGACATGCGGAGGCATAGTCGCCTGCCAAGTTCATCGCCGCCCAGTATTCCTGCCCGGCCTCCGAGTCGAGGTCAAGCCATGCAAGGTGTCGCGCTTCCGCAGGAAGCTTGCAGCTATCCATCGCGACCTTCGTGTAATGCCGCGCGATGTTGGCGCCGAACCCGCGCGAACCTGAATGCGATAGCAGCGCAAGGTAACGCCCCGGTTTAAGATTGTATTCATTAATAGGATTTGTGATCTCAACACTTCCGAACTCAACGAAATGATTTCCGCCCCCGGAAGAACCGAGCTGCTCCCACGCGCGATCCTTCAGCGTCCTTGCAATGGCGATGTCATTGAACTCAGCCCGGTCGAGAACCTCATGGTCTTTCGGAGTCTTGAACGTGGACAGACCAAAGCGCGTGTTGTTCATCAACATCTTCCTGAGGTCCTCCTTCTTTTTTTCGATCATGTCCGGAGGAATATCATAGATCGTCATGCACATCCGGCACCCGATATCGACACCGACGCCATAAGGGATCACTGCATTCTGGGTGGCCAGAACTCCGCCAATAGGCAAACCGTAACCCTGGTGCGCGTCTGGCATCAATGCCCCGGCTACTGTAACCGGCAGCCGCATGGCTGTTTCCATCTGATTGAGCGCGCCCTCTTCGATTGCTTCCGGACCGTAGATCTGGTAAGGTTTTGCTGACGGAATAAGAGACAGTGAAGGACTGACCGGTTGAAGGAACTGGAGCGCCAGAGGCGAAAGTCGCTGGTCCTCGCGAAACCGTGCCGGATGATCGAGTACCTGTTTGAACAACGCGAGCTTGGCGTCTTTATTAAGGTCCGGGAAATCGTTCTCCGCGATCGCGAGTGCAATCCCCAGCGCTTTACTTTGCGTGTATCCGATTTCGATAAGGTCGCTTCCTGAAAGTTCCATATCATTCATGGCCAGAAATATATGTGCCATGGCCTGCCACTAATATAGGCGCCAGTGCGACATGGAATGCCTCGCATGCAAGCGGCTTTTACCGTGCTATATCGTCTTACACGCTGCTGCCCTTAGCATTCATCACCATCTTTCAGTTTTCTTTGACAACCTCCTGGCCTGAGCCAGTCCATTCATTCATTCCACCCGCATAGTTCTTTACATTTTTAAAACCGTGTTTTGCCAGAAGTGAATAACCAATCGTTGCACGGTCGCCGGACTGGCAGTGTATAACAACCTGTTGATCCTTATT
>CBFGXV010000207.1:0-5628 GCA_965652755.1 uncultured Chryseosolibacter sp.
CCTCAGAACAGAGGCGCTGCGAAATGTGGGTCTTTTTGATGAGCGAATCTTTCTGTACACAGAAGATACTGACCTCACCCGACGCATTCACCAAAAATACCGCACGATTTTTTTCCCCGAAGCCATCATATATCACTACAACGACAGAGGCTCGTATAAAGATGCCGCAAAGCTGATTCACCACATCGGGAGCGCCATCAGATATTTTAACAAGTGGGGCTGGTTTAACGATAATGAGCGAAAATTTATCAACGAGCGCATACTGCTCAGGTTTTCCCAATGAGTGAGAGCAGACAAATAGTGCACAAAAGAATAGCGCTCTTATCTCTGGTAATGTGCGTGGCGACACTTCCGTTCTCGATCAAGCTCTGCCACCTGGCCGTCATCGCCTATATTGTCAACTGGGTTTTTGAAGGTAAATGGCGGGAAAAGCTGACCATTATCAATCAAAGTCTCGTGCTTCAATTGTTTGTGGCATATTTTTGCTTACTGCTCCTCGGGCTCCTGTTCAGCGAACACCTTTCAACGGGATGGTTTTCTCTCGAAAAAAAACTTTTCCTGTTCGTTCTTCCGGTTGCGCTCGGAACAACGTCGATTAAGTTCACACGTCGTGAAATCAGGAATTTGCTGTTCATTTTTGTCGGCGCCTGTTTCGCTGGTACGGTTTATTGCATCCTTCACTCATGGCACGAAGCAACCCTTGTGCTGGCGGGCGAGCACAAGCTAAACCCTTACCTTTCCGGCTCGGAATACTTCAACTTAAATCCCCTGGCTTCCGACAGATGGCTTCTTTTTTCCTATGTCAGTTTGTCGGGCGGAATAAATCTACACCCGACATATTTCTCATTGTTCCTCGCGTGCTCGATTATCATACTGCTAAATGAAATCCCTTCCATTCAATCCGGATTGAAACGAAAGGCAGCGCTTTTCCTGATCGTATATTTTTCCGTCTTCATTATTTTTCTTTCGTCAAGAATCATGATCCTTTCAGTTGGGATGATTTTTTTATTCGTGATGGGCCGGTGTGCAATGCAGAAGCATCGCTCTTCGGCGCTCATGGCAATGGGAGCTGCTCTACTTTTCTGTGCTCTTTTGCTATTGAACCCCGTAAGCCGGTATAGAAGTTTACAGGAAATCGGGACGTCTACTTTCAGGGTCGATCCGGGAAGTAATTATACTACGGCTTCACAAATCAGGTTTTCACTGTGGTGGATGGCGATCAAATCGCTCAGAGACTGGAATCCGCTCGTTGGATATGGCACGGGCGATACCGAGCGGGCAATGTCACAGACGAGCGCTGAAGTCCGTATCACAAATTCCATCAGTTCGGTCGACCCGCATAACCAGTTCCTGTACACATTGCTTGCAAATGGCGCGCCGGCGCTCATCGTACTGATCATGATCCTGGCACTTCCTGTTTACCTCGCGTGGATGCAGAATGATTTTTTATTGCTGGGCTTTTTATTCCTGTTTATCCTTTTATGTATGACAGAAAGCGCGCTTGAACTGCAGAAAGGAATCGTCTTTTACGCGGTGTTTTCAGGCGTCCTTTTGTTTCAACAAAATTCATTTCAGAATTTCCATATCAACTTCAAATCCGTGATACGTGTTGGCCGATAAACCATATGATCATTTGGAGGAGCACGTGCTAAAAACACTGTTGTACTTTGACATCTTCAGTTATCCTCTGAAAGCGTCTGAAATTCTGAAGTTTCTGGGAGGGAGGCAAACATGCCTGCAAGAGGTGGTCAAATGTCTGAATGGCCTGGCCGAAAAGCAGCACGTGTACCGCTTCGGTGATCTGTACTCCTTGCATCCGGATGAAGAAAATATCAGAAGGCGGATCAAGGGAAATGCGGAAGCCGAAAAGTGGATGGAAGTAGCGGTAAGAAAGGCGCGTTTCATTGGCAGCTTCCCTTTTGTGAGAGCTGTTATGGCCTCCGGCTCCTTATCGAAAGGGTACATGGATGAGAAATCGGACCTCGATTTTTTTATTGTCACCGCTCCCGGCTGCTTATGGATCGCAAGAACGACCCTTGTGATATACAAGAGATTATTCCTGCGCAACTGCCACAAAGAATTTTGTGTCAACTATTTCGTCGATACGAAACATCTGGAGATCGAGGAAAAAAATCTGTTTACGGCTACGGAGCTTGTCACACTGGTGCCGCTCTATAACCAGTCCGCGTACCAGGCTGTGATCAACTCCAATCCATGGGTGAAAGCATTTTTTCCCAATCTTAAAGCGCAGGCGTCCGATTCAATCCTCAGAAAAGAGCCACACCTCCTTCAAAAACTTTCCGAGATCCTTTTATTGCCAGTAGCGCCTTGGCTCGACCATTGGTTTCTTCGCGTTTCTTTAAGCAGATGGAAGCGGCTCTACGGCAAGAGCTATACGAAAGCTGACTTTGAAATCGCATTCAAGAGCAAAAAACACGTTTCAAAAAACCATCCGAATCATTTTCAGAAGAGGGTTTTAGAACAGTATGAATGCAAGCTCGCCGAATTCCAAAACCGTTTCACCCAGATGCCGACTTATGACTAAGGTCCTTGTTACACATTCCTATTTCTATAGATTCGATTCGAAGCAGTGGAAATTCAAGCAGCCGTATCCGCCGCTCGGCACCATGCTCGCCGCAGCGGTCATCAGAGAGGCAGGTTTTGACGTTTCGATTTTTGATTCAAATCTCAAAGGCAATGCGGAAGAGTTTAGCAGCGCATTCGGCCTCGTCCCGCCAAAGTATGTGGTTATCTTCGACGATGGATTCAACTATCTGACGAAGATGTGCCTTACCAACATGCGTGAAGCAGCGTTTGTAATGGCGGAAACTGCTAAAAGATCGGGCTGTACAGTGATTGTTTGCAGTTCCGATGCCACTGACCACTATGAAAAATATTTCCCACACGGTGTCGATTTCGTGGTGCGGGGCGAGGAGGAGGAAACAGTTCGCGAGTTATTGACTGCCCTGGAGAAGAATTCCGACCAAACGCTGATAAACGGGTTAGCCTTTCAAATAGCGGGGAAAACGGTTCTTACGTCCCCCAGGCCCGTGCTGAGAGATCTCGATGCGCTGCCGTTGCCAGCGTGGGAACTTATTGATGTTGAGCCCTACAAGCAGATATGGAAAAAATTTCATGGGTATTTTTCGTTGAATGTTGCAACAACCCGTGGATGTCCATTTAAATGTAACTGGTGTGCGAAGCCCATTTATGGAAACCGGTATAATTCGAGGTCGCCGCAAAACGTTATCATTGAAATTGAAATGTTGCTCAAGCGATACCAACCGGATCACATCTGGTTTTGCGACGACATTTTTGGGCTCAAGCCTGGTTGGGTGCAGCAATTCAGGGACATCGTTGTTGAAAGGAGACTAAAATTTAAATACAAGATCCAGTCTCGTGCCGACTTGCTCCTTGAGACGGAGACTGTATTTGCCCTGGCCGAGTCCGGTGCGCAGACGGTCTGGATGGGCGCTGAGTCAGGCTCGCAAAAGATCCTTGATGCGATGGATAAAGGGATCACCGTCCAGCAGATCAGACTCGCCACCGGATTTCTGCGCAAGGCCGGACTGCAGGTCGGGTTCTTCCTCCAATTCGGCTATTTGGGGGAAGACCTTGATGATATCCGCGCTACGATTAGTGTGCTTTTGGAGCTAATGCCCGATGAACTTGGAATTTCGGTTTCCTATCCCCTGCCCGGCACAAAATTTTATGATAAAGTGAAGGGTCAGCTAAGCGAAAAGACAAACTGGCGTGATTCCGATGATTTGGCTATGATGTTTCAGGGAAGTTTCGGACAAGAATATTATCGGCAGCTCCATCGTTATGTCCATAGCCTTTACCGGAAGAAAAGAGGTTATAATAATTTGAAAAAGATCTTGAAAAACCCGCTGGACCTGGACTATAAGGAACTAAGATCCGGCGTTTCCATTTTGTATTACTTCCCCGCAAGCATATCCCAACATGTCAGATTAAAAAAATTAGAAACTGCTTTAGAATAATGGGAATGCCATTCGATCATATCGCTTCAACTTACGATTCTCTTTTTGCACGCAGCCCGGTCGGCCAGCTTCAGCGAAAGAGAGTATGGAAGTATATTGAAAGCGTTCTTCCGGAACTCAAGGGTTTTGAGATGCTGGAACTCAATTGTGGAACAGGTGAAGATGCGGTTCTGTTCGGAGAAGGTGGCTTTAATATAGTCGCTACCGATATCTCCGAAGAGATGCTGAAGGTTACAGAAAAGAAAGCCGAGCAATATTCCATGCAGAACAAGATAAGTTCTCATTTTCTCGATCTCGATACTTTCAACGAAACCTTGTTTGACAAAAAGTTTGACTTGATCTTTTCAAATTTCGGAGGGATCAATTGCATCAATCCAGACTCACTGAAGGCACTGCTGAACAAATTGCCGACTATTTTGAACCCGGGAGGAAGATTTGTTGGCGTTGTAATGCCTCGCTTTTGCGCATGGGAAACCATTTTCTTTCTCTTGAGATTTCAGTTCAAAAAAGCGTTCCGGAGAAATACCACGAAGGAAGCTTTAAGCGATCTGTATGGCCCCAACATCAAAACATGGTACTATCATCCATCCCAGATTACGGCGTGGTCAAAAGAAAACTTCCGGCTTGTTTCACTGAGACCGATTGGGCTGGCGTTGCCTCCTGCGTATCTCGAGCGGTTTTTTTCAGTAAAGCAACGATGGCTGCTCCGGCTAAATAAAATAGAAAAGAAATTCGGTAAAAGTTCGTTATTTTCAGGTATGGCCGATAACTACATTATCGACCTGCAATTAACCTGATTACTTTTTGACGATCAAACCGGGTTCCATTATCTCCCAGGCAGAAGCCGTCAACCGCGGCTTTTCCAGGCAGTCCGCAATTTATGACGAGGCTGACCGGAATAACCCTGTCCTGCAGGACCTTCGCCATCAGGTTTACGCACATGTCCAAAAATTTCTAAAACCGGCCAGCCGGATTCTTGAGCTGAACGCCGGCACCGGGCTTGATGCCTTATACTTTGTTTCGCAGGGTCACCGTATCCATGCGACCGATCTTTCCGATGGCATGATCAGCCAGGTAAAACGAAAGATCCAACAAAACGACATAGCCTCACAGCTGACTTGTCAACAGTTGTCCTATACTGAACTCGATAAATCTTCTGAGAAAGGTTTCGATTACGTATTCTCGAATTTCGGGGGACTTAATTGCGTGCGTGACCTCTCACAGGTCACTCAGAATCTTCCCGGATTATTAAATGACGAAGCCTATATCACCCTCGTCATCATGCCTCCGGTTTCGCCTTGGGAATTAACATGGGTGTTGAAAGGCGATCTGCAAAAGGCAGTGAGACGTCTGCGAAAAGAGGGGGCAGTTGCACACCTGGAGGGAGAATATTTCAAAACGTACTACCATTCGCTGAGCGAAATCCGAAGAAGTTTGCGGCCATTCTTTGAACTCATCGCGTGCGAAAGCCTTGCCCTTGTGTCACCACCTCCGCACTGTACAACTTTTCCGGTCAAACATCGTCACATTTACAATTTCCTGAGAGGAAGTGACAAGCTGTTGCGACATTTGTATCCGTTCAACCGGTGCGGCGACCATCTTATCGCGACCTTCCAATTCCGGCGGC
>CBFGXV010000208.1:0-5625 GCA_965652755.1 uncultured Chryseosolibacter sp.
AACGATTGAGGAGATTAAGAACCGCGTCGACATCATTGATGTGATCAGCGACTTCGTTACGCTCAAACGCTCGGGCCAGAATTACAAGGCGTTAAGTCCCTTCACCAACGAAAAGACCGCATCCTTCTACGTTGTGCCCTCAAAGGGGATCTTTAAAGACTTCAGCAGTGGCAAAGGGGGAGATGCCATCACCTTCGTGATGGAACACGAGGGCATGGCCTATCCGGAAGCGCTCAAATACCTGGCGAAGAAGTACGGCATCGAAATCAAGGACGAAGCAACAATTTCCCAGGCCGACATAGCGCACCAGAGCGAGCGTGACGGACTTTACATCGTCATGAACTTTGCCAAGGATCACTACCGGGAACTGCTCGTCAATCACGAAGAAGGGAAAAGCATCGGACTGAGTTATTTCCGGGAAAGGGGTTTCAACGACCGGACTATCGAAAAGTTTGAACTCGGTTACAGCCTCAACCTGTGGGACGATCTCACCAAAACCGCTTTAAGCAAAGGTTATAGTGAGACGATGCTGGAAAAATCCGGCCTTCTGATCAAGAAGGACGACGGAAAGAAATACGATCGCTTCCGCGGAAGGGTGATCTTCCCCGTCCACAATCTGTCGGGAAAAGTTATTGCTTTCGGAGCGAGGATCCTCACAAAAGAAAAGGATCAGCCGAAGTATATCAACTCGCCGGAGACTGACATCTATCACAAGAGCCAGGTGCTCTATGGGTTGTTCCAGGGAAAGAATGCCATTCGCCGCGAAGAATTTTGTTACCTGGTTGAAGGATATACCGATGTTATCTCACTGCACCAGGCGGATATCGAGAACGTTGTTGCTTCATCAGGCACATCGCTGACCGAGGATCAGATCAAGCTGATGCGCCGGTTTACGGAGAATGTCACGGTGTTGTATGATGGTGATGCGGCGGGCATAAAAGCTGCCCTGAGGGGAGTGGATCTGATTCTGAAGGGAGGACTGAACGTCAGGATCGTATTGCTACCCGACGGTGAAGATCCTGACAGCTTTTCGAGAAAGCAGGGAACAACGGAGCTGAAGCAGTACCTCAAGCAACATACACAGGATTTCATATCGTTCAAGATAGACCTCTACTCGAGAGAGTCGGCGAATGATCCCATCAAAAAAGCGGACGCTATACGCGAGATCGTTACCAGCATCAGCCTGATACCGGATCCGATCAAGCGTTCTGTATATCTGCAGGAAACGAGCAACCTTCTGAAGATCCAGGAGACTATTCTCTTCACCGAACTGAACAAGATCCTGATCAACGATCGTCAGAAGAAAGAGGAGGATCACCGCAAGGAGGAAGCAAAGCAACCGGCGCCCGACATCGAGTCAGCGCCTGCGCCCGAGCGGATCGCATCGGAAGAGCTGCAGGAACGCGAGATGGTGAGACTTCTGCTGAATTACGCTGACAGTGAACTTGAAGAGGATGTCGATCTGCTCAGCTACTTCATCTCCGAGTTCGAGGATATCGAGTTTCTGAATGAGTCGTACGCGTATATTTACAATACATTCCTCAGTTTCAAGAACGAGGGAAAGCTTGTAGACTCGGGATATTTTCTGGATCAGGCGCCGTCGAAAGTCAAGTCGATCATCGCCGAGTTAACGCTTCGCAAGTATTATGCGAGTCCTCATTGGGGTCCCAAATATCATATCTACTTTTCGGACGAGAAAGAAAACCTCACGGCGCACGCGCATCAGAACGTGCTGAGAAAGAAATACCGGTATCTGCAACGGCTCATTGAGGAGAACAAGGAGAAACTTAAGGATGCCGAAAAACGTATCAGCGAAAAGGAGATCGACGAGTTGCTGGATATGCAGATGAAACTGAAAAATGCCGATGTGGAGATCGCCCGCGAACTCGGAATCGTTTCCGGCAGATATTATTGACCCAAAGAACAGTAATTAAATATTTTTTGTTTATCAGACAACCATGAACGACATAACGCTGGATACCATAGAGCAGGCCATTGAGGAGATCAAGAACGGCAAGATCATTATTGTGGTCGATGATGAAGACCGCGAGAATGAGGGCGACTTTATCTGCGCGGCTGAATCTGTGACGCCGGAGATCGTTAATTTTATGGCCACCCATGGCCGCGGACTTATCTGCGCCCCCTTGATCGAAGACAGATGTGAAGAGCTCGGGCTGGAACTGATGGTCGGCGTCAACACCGCCGCCTTTGAAACTCCTTTCACCGTTTCAGTCGATCTTATAGGTCATGGATGTACGACAGGGATTTCAGCCCACGACCGTTTCAAGACCATTCGCGCGCTGGTTGATCACGACACCAGACCCGAAGAGCTCGGCAAGCCCGGACACATTTTTCCCCTGAAAGCAAAACGCGGCGGAGTGCTGCGGCGCGCTGGTCACACAGAAGCTGCCATTGATTTTGCAAGACTCGCCGGGTTCAAGCCCGCGGGCGTCCTGGTCGAGATCATGAATGAAGATGGCACGATGGCACGCCTTCCGGATCTGGTAAAGGTTGCGAAAAGATTTAATCTCAAACTTGTGTCTATAAAAGATCTGATTGAATACAGAGTAAAAAAGGAATCGCTGATCAGCAGACAGGTAGAAGTGGATATGCCCACAGCTCATGGAAATTTCAAGCTGATAGCGTTTGAGCAAACGAACAGCCAGGAACTTCACCTGGCCCTTGTCAAAGGTGCCTGGCACAAAGATGAACCCGTGCTTGTGCGGGTACACTCGTCATGCGTGACCGGAGACATTTTTGGCTCGTGTCGCTGTGATTGCGGCTCCCAGTTGCACCACGCCATGGAAATGGTAGACCGCGAGGGAAAAGGAGTTGTTCTTTATATGAAACAGGAGGGTCGCGGAATTGGCTTACTGAACAAGCTGCGCGCCTATAAACTTCAGGAAGAAGGCTGGGACACAGTGGAGGCAAACATTCAGCTGGGTTTTGATATGGATGAACGCGATTATGGGGTGGGAGCGCAGATCCTTCGCGATCTTGGCGTAACGAAGATCAAACTGATCACCAACAATCCGAAAAAACGCGTCGGCCTCATGGGCTATGGCCTTGAAATTGTGGAAAACATTCCGATCGAAGTAGCGCCCAATGCGCACAATGAAAAGTATCTGCTGACCAAACGCGACAAGCTCGGTCACACCATTCTCAAAAATAAATAAGCAGCGGTGAAGCACTTGTTCCCCGAATTTCCTTTGATAACAAAGACGATCCTCACCGGATTGTTTGCCATAATCGCACTCACTGCCACGGGTCAGCGAAACTGGCCTTCCGAATTGTGGCATGACGGAAGGGTCGTGTTGCTGGATGGTGATACGCTCAAAGGTATGGTCAAATATGACTTCGAGCAGAACCTTGTTCAATACGTCGTGAACAACAAACAGGCCGAGGTCTACAGCGCGCGAAAGGTATTGTTCTTCGAGATCTTCGATGAGACGGTACATAAGTACAGGAAGTTCTTTGTGCTTCCTTACACCAACACATCCAACTACAAGGCGCCGATCTTTTTTGAATTGCTTGAAGAAGGTAAGATGACTTTGCTGTCACGGGAGTTTCTCGAATACAAGACTTACAACAACGCCTTCTATGGAGGCTCCTACTCCCGCCTGGTCCAGACATATTCGTATTACCTTCTGAAAGAAGATGGTTCGATCGAGGACTTCCGCGGAAACCGCAATGACCTGCTCGCCCTGATGGGCAACAAGGGAAAGGCAGTGGAAAAATACATCAAGGACAATCGGCTGGATTTTGACGATAAATATGATCTCGCAAAGATCGTTGCTTATTATAATTCCCTGCTGGGCACATGATGAGTGTGCTTCCGATCCAAAATCCTATATTTCTTCCCGAATAGCAATAACAGACTTACCATGAGCCGACCGCTGATCCTTGTTTCCAATGACGATGGCATAACTTCCAAGGGCATACTGACACTTGTGAACATTATGAAACAACTCGGCGATGTTCTTGTTGTGGCACCCGACAGTCCGCAGTCCGGAATGGGCCACGCAATTACAGTAGGCGAATCGTTGCGGCTGGAGGAGAATTTTATATTCGAAGGAGTCAAAGCTTATGAATGTTCAGGAACGCCGGCCGACTGCGTGAAGATCGCGCGTCACTTCGTGTTAAAAGATCAGCGCCAGCCCGACGTTGTGGTCAGCGGTGTGAACCATGGCAGCAACACTTCTATTTCGGTGCTGTATTCAGGAACGATGTCCGCTGCAATTGAGGCAGCCATTGAAGGTACCCCTGCCATTGGTTTCTCTTTGGCGGATTTTTCGCACAAAGCGGATTTCTCACATACAGAGGAGATAATCAAAAAGATCACCCAACAGGTGTTGCAGAAAGGCTTGCCGAAGGGCGTCGCCTTGAACGTCAACTTTCCGCCCCGGCGCGATGAGCCTATCAAGGGAGTGCGCATCTGTCGTCAGGCCAACGCCAAATGGGTTGAAGATTTTGATCAGCGTTTTGACCCGAATGGAAGAAGGTATTTCTGGATGGTTGGAAACTTCGTGAACTTCGACAAGGGCGAAGACAATGACGAGTGGGCGATTGCCAACAACTACGCGGCGGTCGTGCCCTGTCAGTTCGATCTCACTGCGCACGCAACCATACCGCTGTTGAATGGATCGTGGGACATATTGAGCTAACTGAAGCAATATGGTGTTTAGCGAGCTCTGTGACCGGTTGAGGGAGCGTCTGATCCACCCACTCCCTGGCGAGCGCGCCCACAACATGTTTCGCGCCCAGCCTGTAGGTGATGTTAGACCGCGTTTCAGTCACATGGATCCCCCGAGACCGGGGGGAGTGCTCATCCTGTTGTACGACGACGGGGGCACCGTGAAATTTCCCCTGATCAAAAGACCGGATTATCCAGGCGCCCATGGCGGACAGGTCAGCCTGCCTGGCGGAAAAGCCGAGCCGGGCGAAGATGCCATCCAGACTGCGCTACGCGAGTGCGAGGAGGAGATCGGCGTACATAGAAGTGAAATTACCGTACTTGGTAAACTCAGCGACTTCCATGTGATTCCCAGTAATTATCTCGTGACACCTGTTATAGCAAGTTTTGCGGGCAAACCTGTTTTTCATCCGGACCCGTTTGAGGTTTCACGCGTGCTGGAGGCCCGGCTTGACGAGGTAGCACCGGATCATTCAATCAAACAAAAAGAGATACTCGCTGCCGGGAAATTCCGGATGATCGCACCGCATTTCGAAATTGAAGACGAAATCGTATGGGGAGCCACTGCAATGATCCTGAATGAGTTCAGGCTGGTGCTGCCGGAGGGATGGGTTGTCTGAAAATAAAACGG
The DNA here is from genome assembly GCA_965652755.1 of uncultured Chryseosolibacter sp. Lineage (GTDB taxonomy): Bacteria > Bacteroidota > Bacteroidia > Cytophagales > Cyclobacteriaceae > Chryseosolibacter. The sequence goes on from CBFGXV010000208.1 coordinate 5,325, forward strand.
CAGAGATAACTTGCTGTCATCTCTGCCGATGTTGATCTATCTTTTCTTTTTCTTGGCCGCTATTTTTTTCGCGGGGGATTTCTTCCTGGCCACAACTTTCTTCACAAGCTTAACCACTTTGTTCAACGCTTTCTTCACAGGCCCTTTCTTGGCTGGTTTCGCTCCCTTCACTTGTTTGCCTGCTGTTTTCTTGACCGCTGATTTCGCTGACTTTCCACTGGCAGGCTTTACAACCTTCACCGCAGGTTTCGTCATCTTTGCATTGGGTTTCGCCACCTTGCTTTTGCTGGAAGCGCTTGCA
>CBFGXV010000209.1:0-5620 GCA_965652755.1 uncultured Chryseosolibacter sp.
GATTAATTCAATCGGAATTTCAAAAAAAGATTTATTTTAGGGTCCTTATTTTGATGCATGTCGCTTGATAACCGTTCTTCGTTATTCCTGGTAGTTGCCCTATTCGTCGCCGGGTGCAATTCCAATGAGGTCACCAGGCTCCGGGTCGAAAACGATTCATTGCGAAAGGAGCTGGATTCTCACCGCGCCAGAATCAGGCCCCTGACGGATGTGACAGTTTGGATGGATTCCATTGACGCGGGCAGGAATGTCATACTCGCCAACATGCGCGAAGGTAACCGTTCCGTGGACTTGTCTTCCCGCCTTCAGGGTATCAATCAGTTCGTAAAAATGTCTGAGGAACGACTTGAGGTACTTCAAAACGCACTGAGGTCTTCCAAACTAGAGTCATCGTCTTATTTAATGCTCGTAGATGCCTTAAAAAGTGAAGTTCACATCCGTGCGCGTGACGTCGCGACACTGAATGAGGAGCTCGCAGTTTCTAAAAACCAAAATCAGGCGCTGACGGAAACAGTCAAGATACGGTCGGCGGAAGCGGATCAGGCGAACCGCCGCGCATCCGACAAACAGGAGGACTTGCTTCTTCTTGAGGCGAAGATCCAGGCGATGGTAAACAATTTCAAGGTCGCGGAGGCTGATGCCTATTACGGCCGCGCCCGTGCCGTTGAGGAGATTGCAAGGAGAACGAAACTGGCACCCCGTAAAAGGCGCGAAGGTTACAAAGAGGCCCTTGAACTGTACAAAAAGTGCCTCTCCCTCGGCAAGAAGGAGGCGGGAACTGACATCGCCAGGCTTGAAAAAAAAATCGACTAGCATGTTCGAAGGAATGTACTGCATGATATAGTCTTGTTGGTTTTTTTTTGCCCTTTAGTCGTCTTCTTATTTTTTTCTTCGCCTCCAACGCTTTCTAAAAAAGATTGTAAACACGGCTTTAAGAGCGGTCGGGCCCTGATCGTGTTCAGCTGGAGTTTTCGACTCTACGTATCCGGTGTACCATAGCCCATCCCAGTACCACATTTGAATCTAGCCTCCTCAAGGTTATTCTCGATCATGATCTCATCGATGCAAGGGGCTTTCCGTTTGATGGCAGACTGTCGAACCATGATGGGCGATTGTCATTATCCCAAAAAAGTGAGATCACATCAATTATTACCAGGCCATGAATGAATCTTGACGGGATGATATTTGTTGCATCAACAGAATTGTTTCGTAACTAAAAGAATACAATATGAAATTTGGAATCACCGGAGCGACCGGGCAGCTGGGTCGCATTGTAATTGAAAAGCTGAAGGAAAGAGTATCTGGCGAAGAGATTGTGGCCCTTGCCAGGTCGAAGCAGAAGGCTGCCGATCTTGGTGTTGAAGTACGCGAAGCAGATTACGATCGGGCGGAAACGCTTACCAGCGCGTTGCGAGGTATTGATACGCTGTTGTTGATCTCGGGAAGTGAAGTCGGCAAGCGGGCGCCACAACATAAGAACGTGATTAGCGCTGCCAAACAAGCGGGTGTCAAGTGGATTGTGTACACAAGTATTCTGCGTGCTGACAAATCAACGATCAGCCTGGCTGCTGAACACCTTGCTACGGAAATAGCATTGAAAGAATCCGGTATTCCTTATACGCTGCTGCGCAATGGTTGGTACACTGAGAACTATACCGGTTCTATTCCCGGGGCTCTTGCAGGAGGCGCGCTCGCAGGCAGCGCCGGCAATGGAAAAATCTCTTCAGCGGCGCGCGCTGATTTTGCAGAGGCGGCCGTCACAATACTCACGGCATCAGGACATGAGGGTAAAGTTTACGAACTGGCCGGCGACGACGCCTATACCTTAAGCGATCTTGCAGCGGAAGTTTCGCGGCAAACCGGAAAAGATATCAAGTACAATAACTTGCCGGAGAAAGACTACGCATCATTACTGGCGGGTTTTGGATTAACTGAAGCACTTGCAAAGTCGATTGCCGGATGGGATGTGAGTGCGTCGAAAGGTGAACTGTTCGACGACAGCCGCCAACTTTCAAAGCTCATCGGAAGACCCACGACCCCACTGGCAGTAGTGGTTAAACAGGCGCTGAAAGGAGCTTCGATCCAGGCATAAGGAAGGGCATTGTTTAATCATTATATAATAAATCGCGCTGGTACTACTTGTTGTCGGAAAATGTTTCCGCATTGCTGAAGAATATGTTGGAAAGAAGTCAAACCAAGCATCAGCAAAATAATTACAATAGCGGGAAAGTTAAGTTGCTGCGTGTGTTCCAGGATCATTCAACTAGTGACGAATCATTCATCAAATTCCTGTGAATGTTTTTAGCACGATTGTTTTATCCTTTTCCCAGACGGCCAAAACCGACGTGTCAGGAAATTCGTGCACCTTCAGCGCCGTTCCTTCGCCAATTTCTTTTGCATCTCCATTGACTCGTTTGAGCATCATAACGGACCCATTGTCCCACGTTACCAGCTGCCCGTTCATTCCTACATTTCTGCCATCACCCAGTTTTTCTTCCGGGCTCCCCGGCCGTGCATAATACACTACTCCTGCGCGTTGCCACGCCGTGTGTATGCGATTTGCAGGATCGATGCTCAGGCCTCCGCCATCCATGGGGCAACCTTTTAACGGCCATGTGCCCAGTCCGAGTTTTTTCGCAGGAGAAAAATCTTTTCCACCATCGGATGATGTGATCACATAGAGATCGCGCGAGCCCTTTAACCAGTTTCTGAACATGATCGAGACAGTCTTGTCTTTAACGGCAATGGATGGTTTGCAACATTCACAAACGCTGCCTTCAGGAGACTTATACACGAAGCGGTTTTGACTCCATCCGGATCTTCCGTTCAAAGTGGTGAAGCAGATGTTATTTTTGCGACCTTCCCGGACGTCCAGCCACACTGCATAAAAATTATTGCTGTCATCAGCGGCGACCGCCATCAGGCCCTCTGGCGCCGATCCATCGACATCATTAACATTCCCGATCTTCTCCCACCTTCCGGACCGGTGCGTCAGTCTGAAAGCGTGTATATTTCCTTTTTTATCCATGGCAGTTACAACGGAATAGTCTTTCGACGTAGCCAGTTGCGGACCTCTTGTCATACCCAGATGCATCTCGTTTACTTCTCCAATGACGTTTGGTTCGGAAAAGGTTCGTCCTTTATCCGTTGAGGTGGAAAAGTATATCTTGCCCGCATGACCGTAAACCAGCCTCACTGTTTCTCTCGAATCAACAGTGATCTGTGGCTGCTCACCCATTCCAACCTTCGACTGCGGTAGAGCCGGATTGACAAAGACAATGAAAATGAAAACGATTAACGAAAGCTGATTCATAAATGATATTTTTCCGAAAGTTTAATCTCTGTGACGTTGTATTAGTGGCCATTAATCTAGCTGAAGTAAAATTTGCAAACAAGGTATTGGGCAACTACTTCGCATTATTATATCTGGTTTCCTAACAAATTCACGCAGTAGTGGCTTTATGATTGTATTCAATCGGCAACGGATGCTTTTAGGAACTTCAGCGTCACGGCCTGAGAAAAATTAGTATTGGAAACGCATTTGAGATTTGATACCATCAGTGAGACAACGTTACTCGAACAATCTGGCAAAATGATTCTCCAGGTGATTTCTCATGGCATTCCTGAACATTTCAGGTGACCCGTTTTCGAGTATATCCACGAGTCCCTTGTGTGAAACGAATTTTTTTATCGGCGGATGTTTCTTTAGCAATCCACTATGGTGAACAAAGTCGAAGATAGGAAGTAACATCTTCTGAAACTTTTTCATCGCTTCATTTCCTGTAATCTCATACAGCTTGCCATGAAAGGCGATCTCATGCTCGGAGTTGAATAAATAATCCTGGGTTACCGGAGGTTCATTTTCAACAATGGATTTGAGCTCCGCGATGTCTTCCTTCGTGATGCGTTGATAGATAAAATCCGCCATGCCTACCTCCAACACAAGCCTGATCTCGAACATATCCTTCAGGGTACCCTGATCGAGAATGTGTGGGTTCATGCTCTTGCCCATGATGCCGAAGAGATCGGGTGAAGTGATCACAGCGCCCTTCTTTTTCTTTGACTCAATCAGACCCATCACGCGTAGTCGCAGAAGGGCTTCTCTGATCACAGTGCGGCTTACGCCAAGTGTTTCCGCCAGTTCAATCTCTTTTGGAATGGCATCGCCGACTTTGAGTTTCCGCTGCTGCAGTAGCTCTACTAGGCTTGATTCTACTTTATCGACCAGCGAGCTGGTATCGACTAGTTTAAAATGTTCTTTAATCGCAGCATTCGGCATAATATGTTTGACTTAAGACCTACTCTCAAATTTATCGGAATTTCACCTTAAATGTGCGCATCAGATCTAAAAAATGAACAATAGCAGGTCTAAAAGATCTTATTTTTACCTTACCAGCTGAACCGCCCAGCGGCTTATCGCATTGATCCATTCTTTTGGCCAGGACCTCGAATCAGGGAAATACACTTTTCTCCTAAAGCATAACTAACTTCTAATCTGATTGTTACAAATAATTGCGGCCTTTTTTTTCGATTTCACTTGCTTATTTGCCCACTAACCCTTTACATTTATTATGTAATACATAATAATATTTCTGAACCCAAATCAAGCGCCTATGAAATCAACGTACCGGAAAGTATGCCTTCTGGCAATGTGCTTTCTTATTTCCATGACCGCCCGGTCGCAGGTCAGCATTACTGGCCAAGTGACCTCCAGCGACAACATGCCTTTGCCGGGTGTGAACATCCTGGTAAAAGGGACAACAAGCGGGACTCAAACCGATGCAAATGGGAAGTTCCAGCTTGAAGCGTCGGATGCCGACATTTTGGTCTTCAGCTTTATTGGCTATGCCAGCCAGGAAGTCAAAGTAGGAACGTCGACTTCAATAAATGTGAGGCTGGAAGAAGACGTTACCAATCTTGAAGAAATTGTCGTGGTGGGATACGGTGAGCAGTCGCGAAAGACCGTAACGAACTCCATCGCCAAACTGGATGACCGAGTGCTGGCAACGGCCCCCAGGGCAAACGTTGGTTCAGCCCTTCAGGGAACATTGCCCGGTTTGCGTGTAATCAATTCCAGCGGAACCCCTGGTGCAACGCCGCAGATCCTTTTGCGCGGCGGAGCGTCCATCAACAGCCCGGGAGCGCCCCTTGTCGTTGTGGATGGGATTATCCGATCCTTCAATGATATAGCCGCGGAAGACATCGAGTCTATCGAACTCCTGAAAGATGCGGCTGCCACAGCAATCTATGGAGCCAGGGCCAACAACGGTGTGATCCTCATCACGACAAAGAAGGGTAAGGAAGGCACTGCAACGATCTCCTACAAATATACCAGGGGTTTTAATGAAAGAAGGGAGGGGTATAACTACCTGAACGCTGGCGATTATATTTATTATAACCGTTTGGGTAATCTGAACTCGGGCAGAACACTCGCGCAGGTCAACTCGTCGAGAGGCTACGGACTGCTCAACAATGCTGCAGATCTCGCATCATTTGATATCAGGCCTTTTGATGCCACTACAGAACATCTTTTGAACGAGGGTTGGCAAACCGTTGACGATCCATACAATCCGGGCAGCAAGATCATCTACAAGGATCACGGCGGTGAAATAGAAGACCT
>CBFGXV010000210.1:0-5598 GCA_965652755.1 uncultured Chryseosolibacter sp.
TCCTTGATGGGCGCATTAAAATTCGCAGTAACACTGCCATAAGTGGTTTCAATCGTGAGCGGCCCGGTCACCTCGTCAAGCTCGACGCTGTTGTACAATGCGGAGACTTCGATTTCGTTCGTCAGCTTTTGAAAGCGCGCTGTTCCACCATACTGCGATTCAAATTTGAATGAAACAATAACTCCTTTGGGAACAAGAACTTTGATGTCCGGTGAATGAGTCTGCTTCAACTGGTGAACCTCCACAACGTTGCCCTTGTCGGCCACGTGGATACCCAATCCCGTATTGTCTTCGAGGCCCAGACTGTTGACCAGTCGCAGTCCATCCGCTCGTTTATCTTTCTCTGATTTATGTTTGTCGGAAGAGAAAATGATCTCATTGCCATCGTGTCCCTCCACTGTAACCCTGCCGATGTTCAGCTCCAGGCGACCGGAGTTCTTTGCGAGCTTGAATTCCTGGGCATGGAGCAGTCCGGAAAATGTTAGCGCAATCAGCAGGACAAAATTTCTCTTTTTCATATTGAATGTTTTATGTATTTCTAAAATGGTTAGGACAACTTTAAGATCCCGGAATGCGCCTCATCCTTTACAGCTTTCATCGTAGCGTCATCGTCTACCAGATTTCTGAGATCGTCGATGACGGCTTTCTCCTTCATTTGAACCATAAGCTGAATAAGTTTGATCTGAACCATCGGATCTCTTTGTGTTGACAGCGATGCAATCAATTGCTTTCGGATATCTGAATCGTCATGAAATCTTGCCAGCGCGTCCAGGGCGGCGAGGCGCACGTTTGTATTTGGATCGTTGTGTAAGGTTTTAAACAGTGCATCAACGATTTCCTTATCCGCCTTCGGTAGCTCCAGCGCTACATTCAGGCCCCTTATCCGCTGGCTTGCCGATTGTTCATTATCCAGCATGCCAAGCATGAGTTGTTTGGTCGAATCCAATTGCTTGCGCGTCACTTCCATTTCATGCGCAAGCTGTCGCAGGCCTTCCTGTTGTGTATTGTATTTATGGATCCAGTAACCAATGCCTGTTCCGAGGATCAAGAGAGCAACAGCTGCGGCCACCCGGTAAAAAGCGGGGTGAAGTAAAACGGTTTTGGCTTGACGCGATCCTTTCAACTCCTGGCTGATGATATTGTCAAAACTTCGTTTGAGATTTTCAGGCGGATCTAGTAAAGGGGATTCGTCTATAGCGCGCATCACTTCTTTCAACTCATCGTACAACCGGCGGGCATCAATATTGGCGCGTAACTCCTGCTCGACCGTTTCCCTGTCTACGGTATTGAGCCGGTCATCGATGTAATCAATGATCAACCCCTCCAGTCTTTGCTTGTCCATATCCATAGTTTAATGACTCTTTGTTGTTACTTCAGGATCACAGCCTGTTTCGTCCGTTCAAATACGCTCCAGCTCGAAGTAGAGCTCCCTTAACTTTATGATGGCACGATGAACTTTAACTTTGATGTTTGCTACCGTTGTATCCATCAGCTCAGCAACCTCCTCGTATTTCAGGTGCTGAAATCGGGTCAGCACAAGAAGCTCGCGTTGTTCATCCGTGAGCCTGGCCATTGACCGCTGAAGCAGGATCTCCTTCTCTTGCTGGATTTCATTTTCGCCGCTGTCAGGTATATGGTCACTGATCTTTTCCACATCTACGAAATTCGAGTACCGGTTTTTTACCGTCTGATAGTGATCCGAAAAAACGTTGCGGGCTACCTGATAGATCCACGCCTGGAACTTTGCACCTTCCCTGTAACTGGTCCGGTACTTGATGACGCGCAGGAAAACATTCTGTGTCAAATCCTCCGCCAGCGCCCTGTCAATGGTCATCCTTGCCAGGAAATTGTAAATGCGTTTGTTATATCGCTCAAAAAGCAAGGTTGCCTGCTGAAGATCACCGCTTTTGACGGCCTCCATGATCATTTCATCTGTCATCAGATCCTTGTTTTGTCGATTTCTGTGTTGGTTACCGGAAGGTGCCTGAAAGGTTACAGGCCTATGAAGATAATTATTGACGCCGAGGTGGCGGAAACTTTATTTGCGGCCCTGCTGGTAGGGTCGAAAGAACCCGTGAGCCAGACCGAAACACTGATCATTACACTGGTCAGTCCCACCTGACACGGATATACCGTTCGTTCTTCTTGAAATGTTGCGGAATGGACTTAAGAATGGCTTCGCGCAACTTGACGATCAGCATTTCCTTGACAAAACCCGTGTGAACGGCGAGGCTTACTTCCCTGACTGGTTCGGGACTGATGAAGCGTTTTACCTGTTTTCGTTTCGTGTCCACGGCAAGCTCCGGAATGAGCGTGTAGCCATATTCATTATCGACCATAGCCTTCAGGGTCTCGAATGATCCGCTCTGGTAATGCAACTGCTGATGCGGCCGTTTTCCGTCAGCCGGGCATAGATTCATGACCTGTCCCCGAAAACAATGCCCCTCTTCGAGCAACAATAGCTTGTCTGAATTAAGGGATTTGATGGCCACTTTCTCCTGTTGATAGTATTTGAGGCTTTGGGATGTGTAGAGCAGGATCGGCTCATAGAAGACAGGGATCTCACGTATCTCTTTATCATCGAGCGGCGTTACCAGAATTCCAACGTCAAGCCTACCAGTCTTTAGGTTCTTGATGATATCCTCAGTCTGCATCTCGATGACCGTAAAGGAAGTTTCGGGGTGTTGGGCCAGAAACTCATTCAAAAATCGCGGGAGAAGATACGGGGCGAGGGTAGGGATCACGCCAAGCCTGAACGCTCCCTGGATGGAGTCTTTTTCACTGCTGATGAATTGTTTGAGATTTTTGATCTCCTGGAGGATCTGTCGGGCGCGACCGATCACGATCTCACCCGAAGCAGTAGGTTTCAGCGGCTGACCCCGGTCGAAGACCTTTATCCCAAGCTCGCCCTCCAGCTTCTTAACCATCATGCTCAGCGTTGGCTGCGTAACGTGACAGTGCTCGGCAGCTTTCGCGTGATTGCGATGGATATCAAGGGCGACAATATATTCCAGTTGTTGAAGGTTCATTCGATTGCACTCGCTTCGAAATCGGTATCATAGACAAAAGTAATAAAGGCATAGTAAATATCGATAAGGTTTATGATATACTTTACCATACTTTTGTGGGCGTAAAAACTTATTTCTATACGACACTATGACAAAAGGTATTTTATCGATCGGGCAGGCGTTTCCTGCATTCAAAAAAACGGCTGTTGTTTCTCTCGAAAAAGGAAAAGAATTCTTTGACATTTCCTCCGATGATCTCATCAATGATGAGGGCAGGTGGACTGTCATGTTCTGGTGGCCGAAGGATTTCACTTTTGTATGCCCTACCGAGATCGCCGAATTCAATAAAAGTTACGGAGAGTTCCGCGACCGTGAAGCAAATCTGATCGGTGCGTCAACGGATTCAGAATTTGTTCACCTGGCGTGGAGGAAAAACCATGAAGATCTCAGGGATCTGAAGTTCCCGATGCTGGCCGACACATCCAAGTCACTGGCCGAAGATCTCGGTATCCTCGAATCGAACGAAAAAGTTGCCTACCGCGCAACCTTCATTATCGATCCGCAGGGAATTGTGCGCTGGGTAAGCGCTTACGATCTTAATGTCGGACGCAACGTGAAGGAAGTGCTGCGCGTACTGGATGCGTTGCAGACGGATGAATTGTGTCCCTGCAACTGGGAAAAAGGTAAGGAAACCATCAAGGCTTAATCATGGAAGAAATAACAACGTATTCGGAAACCACTCAGGAGTTTCTGGATTTTGTCGGGGTGGACAAGGACTATCGCAGCGACAGTCTGGATCTGCTGGAAGAAGGGAAATCGCGATACGTAGCAGACCTGAAGATCAATTTTAAAAACTCTTTCGACAGTGCGCAACTCTCCAAAAAGGAAGTAGCGTTGCTGGGGGTGGCCCTGGCGGTAAATGCGGGAAACAAGGTATTGAAGCAATTCTTTCGCGACAACGCCCTGACTGAGGGCGCGTCGGAAGCGGAGATTGCGGATGCCGTAGCGTGCGCGTCGCTGCTAAGCGCAAACAATGTCTTTTACCGGTTCCGGCATTTCGTCAACAAGGAAAAATACAACGAAATCCCTGCACGCATCAAGATGAACATCATGGCGCGTCCCGTCGTCGGCAAAGAGTTCTTTGAACTCATAAGCCTCGCGGTAAGCGCGGTAAATGGTTGTGAAATGTGCGTCAAGGCCCACGAGAACTCACTGATCGAGCTTGGAAGCAAGGAAGAGAGGATCTTTGAGGCAGTGCGACTTGCGGCCGTGATCACCAGCGTTTCAAAAGTGGTCTTTTAATTTCAACATCGTATTTTTTGTTAGGTAGGTTAGTTTCAGACGGATCCATCCGTCAAACCAGGCGGGCCCGAGAAGGCCCGCCTTTTTATTTGGGCTACAAAACCCGGCATATGGTTCCTGATCAGATTCAAAAAAGGGAATACGCGGTACCATAAAGCCTTCATCAGTACTACATGGGGAATGCCAGTCAACGTTTGGCTCATTTCTTGTGTCTAATGAGAAATTAAAACCAACTGTATGAAACGATTCATTCTATTGCCCTTGCTGATCTTACCACTTTACCTTTCTGCACAGGAAGGAGAATTCAGGGAGCCATTTATCGAAGTAACGGGCACCGCCTTTCGCGAAATAGAACCCAATGAAATATACATCACAATCCGCCTGAAGGAATTTGAAGAGAACCGTCAGAAAGTTTCTCTCGAGAAGCTCGAGAAGGATTTCTATGACGCGGTGAAGGCGACTGGCATTGACAGGAAGCGCGTTGAGCTGGCAGACGCTGGATCCGACCTGGAGAAATTCCGTCGCCGCGACAAAGAAGCGTTCCGGGAAAAGACTTTCCAGATAAAACTTACCAGCGCCGGCGAACTGGAAAAATTCATCGAGAAATTATCACCTGTGAAGGTTGATGCCGCGGATGTTACACGCCTTCACCATTCCGACTACGAAAAGCTGAAACTGGAGCTGAAGGTAGAGGCTTTGAAAGCTGCGCGTTCAAAAGCAGAAACACTTGTCCAATCCATCGGTTCGCAGGTTGGAAAGCCACTTATGATCAGAGATTTCGACTTCGTTCAACCTTATATGGAGATGAAAGCAAATGTTGTGATGCGCGGCATGGCATCGGATCAATCCCAGGCTGAAGAGCCGATCGCCTTCCGCAAGATCCGCATGCAGGCGCAGATCACGGCGCAGTTCGAGATTAAGTAATCACGCTCAAAAGAGAATTGCATTTTGTCAATGCCAGGGGGACTGCGGCCTCCCCACGCCGGGACCGCCGGGGCCTGTACTGGTCGAACGCAGGGCTCACACTGGTGAACACCCTGAGCACGAGAATTTTCGCCGTGCACGACTTTCGAACAAATGAGATGCCTGGTCAGGAAAGCCCTCCCTGAACCACCTTTCAGATAGTTTTCGAAGGTAAAGGCTTTGTATTTATCAACGAATGCAATGTATGTCAACAGCACAACAGGCAATTTCCGCCTTTGTCGCCGGCACCCGAAACTCGCCACTAATATCCTTCGAAGACTACTATTGTAAGGGAAGCTCGCCGTCGCTCCGAGGCGGAGCTCTG
>CBFGXV010000211.1:0-5595 GCA_965652755.1 uncultured Chryseosolibacter sp.
AGGTTCCGCCGTCGCTCCGGAACTTTCCACGAACAGGACAGTTACCCAATTCACATTATCCAGGGATGTCTCAATAATGAATGCCTGCACGATAGAGTCCCCGTTGTGAAAGGCGATCTGGACATCGCTGACCAGTTTGTCTTCGCGAAGGTCAAAATGGATCCAGTTGCCGCTCAGCGCCGGGCATTCCCACCTTGTGGACAAGTTAGTATCCAGGGTATTTTCCGGTCCGTTGTTTTCCGTTGAGGCATTCGCGGTCGCGATGAAGGCGTACGGATCGGTGACGCGGATTGTGTAATTCTGGGTGTTCATGCCGCCTTTTGCATCTGTCACGCGCACGCGGACCTTGTGATACACGCCGATGTCGGACAATTGTGGGGCGAGCTTGAAAAGGCCAGTACCGTCACCGTTGTCGGCGAAGGAGACAAAGGGAGGTAAGTTGAAAGCTTCCAGTCTAAGTGCATCGCCGTCGGCGTCGCCCGCCTTGACTGGTATCTGCCTGGTGGTTTCTGCGTCGAGGATTTGTTTGGCAATGATGGCAATGAATGGTCTGTTGTTCCTTCCGGTTACATCTCCCGACAATCCGATACCTTTATAGGGTGAATTTTCCGGCAGGGTGAAATCATCGATTGTCACATCGGTGAACTGCACGCGCTCGATGAGACCTGCCTGGTTATCTGAGTGATTTACTACAATCGGCACCGGAGACAACGGATCTGTGTTGATGAGGACGTTGTTTCCTTCCACACGGTTTCCCGTTATGCTTACCGGGTTCAGCTCGTTGAAGATGTTGAAGAAGGGGGCAGTCTCGCGCACTTCCATCAGGTAATTGCCGCGGATCTTGATTGGTGCGCCTGGCATTGTGATCTTCCGGTTGTCTACATAGAATCCGGGGTCGCCTGCGCCCTGGAAATAATTATTGTAGATGTCAATGTCACCCATGCCCATGACAATCATGGAATTTGAGGCGCTTCCGATAACAAAGTTGTTGTAGTACTCGCCAACGGAGTTGTCGCCGATCTGCAATCCTTTATTTTGATACAGGACAGCCCTGAGTCCGCTCTTGTACAAGACATTATGATGCACCTTCACATCTTCAACTGCATTCGCCACCTGAAGCAGATCAAAGCCTGTACGTGTGATGATATTGTTCCAGATTTCGAGATGGCGAAAATTCTGACCTGGTGTTGTGGTTTCCCCGATGTACATGCCTTCGCCACGTGTGTCGTGGATATAATTGTCGTGAATGTTCACGTTGTTCATCTCCGGTGCATCCGGAGGCACATTACCGCGGTAGTCTGTTTTGGCGAGAATACCGGCGAAGTTTGAGTTTGCAATTTCAAGGTGGTCGATCTCCGTATCAGTGCTGGCACCGATCTTCAACGAGCTGTCTCCGCTTCTGCCGAGCCTTATTCCGTACTTGAGGCCGGGGGTGCCTGATCCTGTCAGACGCACGTAACTTGAGTATGCGAGGTCGACAGCCCACCATCTTCCGTAGGTGATGTCGTCACCGATCTCCACTTGCCCTCCGCAATTCTGGATAGTCACCGGATTGCCTGGTTCTCCATGCATGTTCAAAAAACGGATCTGCATGTAAAATCCTGCGGTGAGACAAACCTTCTGACCTGGCTTGACCCCGAGAGAATCACCGTAAATAATCAGGGTAGTTGCCCGTTCGACGGGAGGGGTGATGACATGGTCGCACCCACAGTCCTGCGCCTGGACGAACTGAAAGGTTGAAGTCAGGAAAAATAGAATGAAAAAAAGGCGTAGGATTTTACGCATCGCGATGGGGTTAGGTTGGTAGATAGATTAAAAAGTCACGGTGAATCCACGTCACACAGTACACCGTCCTACAAGTTCCCATTAATAATTCAAGAAGAATTTTCGTTAACCTTCAAAATCTTACCTGCGAGCTAAATATTGTGTTTCTGTTTCCAGGTGAAATAGTTTTACCTGACAACTCGGGACAGATTTGCAAAGGGCGAAATCCAGCGATTTGACACAAAGGGTGATGAAAACACCTCTCCCTCCTCTGAAAAAAGAAAGCCTGTTCAACAAACAGGCTCTTTGCTTTCAACGGTGTTTTTTCGAAAGAACAGAAGGACTTGAAGTAAGGATTCTCAGGTGGTTATTCTTTCACTGTGAGTACCCAGCTTTCGGAAAATTGAAAATCACTGAGGCTTCTGTATTGATTTCGTATTTCGCGCGTCTCTTCAAGATTGTCGGAACTGAATACAGATACGTAGTATAGATTCTTTTCCGAGACAAACCCGAAACTGTTTTCATGTCCGCGGTTGCGCAGCATGTCGCTGTAACGCCTGGCATTTAAGCTTGACTTGAATGCGCCGACAACCACATAGTTCCCGTTCTGCAATTCGTCGGGGTGTGCGCCTTTCTTGACGATCACGTGTGCTGGTTCCGGCGTTGTAATTTGCTCTTCAACGAGGAGCGGAGGTTTTGGTTTTACTTCATCCTGCACCTCCTGCACTTGTTCCGGTACCACGGCTTGTTCCGGTACCACGACTTGTTCCGGTACCACGACTTGTTCCGGTGCCACGACTTCTTCGGCCTCTTCCTCTGGAACGGCTTGTTCCTGTGCCAGTTCCGGTTCCGTCACTACAGCTTGTGTCTCTTGTTCAGCAGGTTCTTTCACCTTTGAGATCGAATCTTGCCCGACCTGCTCAATGACTTCCTCCTCCGTTTTCTTTTTCTTATCAATCAAGTCTTTCTTCTTCACTTTCCCGAATACGAGGTTTGCACCAATGTGGGCATCGGCACGGCTGGCTCGCGAAGGATAAATAAAGCTGTTCACCCTGTCGGACGTCGCATATATCTGTAGTGCCGCGAGCTTGAGCGCCAGGCCCGCACCGATATTTGTGATCTGCTTGTTCTGGTAAGTGATGCCAACCGTTGCATTAATCAGCCTGCGGATCTGAAGATTATATCCCAGGCTTATCGCAGGGTCTACACGCTTTCGAAACATGTCAATATATACCAGGGCGCTGAAGTTGTTCATGTTCAGCAACCGGTAATTGATCCCGGCGTAAAACTTTCCGGTAAGAGACGTTTTGAACGCATTCCCCGTGGTTTCGGTAGCCCTGTAAAGGCTTTCGAGCGAATCAACCTCTGCCTGAAAGAAACTTTGTCCGGGAGTCTGGTTGACAAGCTCAAGCAGGTCGAATCCTTTGAACGTGTAATAGACTGGGTCAACCTGATACGAACGGGTATATTCCTTCCACTTGATGTAGCCGATATCGTTGAGGGCTGCGGACACCATCAGGTTTTCGGCGATGTTGTAGGTGGCGCCGAAATCCCACGACATGCCCTTATTTTTTGTTTTCAACAAGTAATCAGCGTAGTCGCCGGAGGTCAGTCCGTCCTGGTCGAAGAAATCGATACCGGATGTCTTAACCCGAATGCGGCCCGTGTTGATCGAAATGGAATCGGTGCCCATGCTCAGTGTACCATTCAGCTCGGTAGTTTCCCCGGCGGCGACGCCAAGCAGATAATTGAACCGTACGCCGGCGCGGAACCTGCTGGTTATATCACGTGTGTAGTTTACGGATACTTTGTTGTAGGCCATTCCTCGGCCATAAAAGTTACCAACATCCAACGGCTTCCCTTCATAATGCCGGCTTGCGGGCCCACGTGTCGCCCATCCTATTATGTCGCCGGGGTAGTGGAACCGGGTTTCAAACACCTGATGGATGCCGAATGAAAAATAGCTCTTCTCTCCACGCACTCCGAAATAGAAAAGCTGCACGGACTCATTGATCCTCATACGGTGGGTGTCCTTCAGCTTCTTAAAAATAGAAACAGTGTCGAGCTGGAGCGAATCACTTTCGGAATTCCTGAAGATATCGCGGAACGACATCCCGTCATTATCGCCCGAAAAATAAATGGACGAGATTACCGGCAGACCAATCACTACTTTGTGATTCGGATAAAACGCTGGATTAAGCAGATTGGCCTGGGGAACGGTTGCGTTGAAGCGATATAAGGAAAATTCCGGCTGAGCCCAGGCGGGTAGCGTACCGATAAGGCCAAAAAGAAGCAGTGCTATTCTCATCATCATGTCAGTTAAGTTGGTATTCCACTGCTCCCTGCACACCAATGGATACGTTTAATCTATCCGTTGCTGAAAACTTTACCGGCACAGTTCCCTGGTTTGTTGTGCGCATCTCGGCGCGGATCGAAAGATATTCAGCCTGGTTGATGCGGTCAGCTTTCTCCCGGGCCACTGATATTTCCGTGATGACTTCAGTATTGTCATCCGTAAATCCATCCGAATCCACCTGGGCCGCTCCAATAATAGAAGGGTTTGTGAAGAGGGAATCGAGCACTGCGCCGGATACATCCACAAAGTACACCTGCACAGCAGCATCGAGCGGAAACTCATTGATGGTTTTTACCCTGACGATGCTTTCCCCGATATCATCAATACCCAATCCACCGAAATCGTACTGCTTCGATATCGTCAGCGACGAGATCTTTCCGTGAAAAGGCAACTCCAGGTGCACACCGATCGCGAGCCTGCTGTTGTCGAGAACAAAATTCTTTGTGTTGCCCGGTGGGTCAAGCACCGCTCCGAATTGATATTCGAGGAAGTAAGGAAGTGATGAAAACAGCTGGGCCATATTCGAGTTGCTGGAGTTGAGATCGACCGGTGTAGCAATGGAATATCCGATCTGCGAGTATGAGGGACCATTCAGAAGGTAGGGGTTAGCCGGGGCGCTCACAGCGGGTCCGGTAAGTTGAATTGCGGAATTATCCTGTTCTATGACGGAAATATTTTGGATATCAAATCCAACAGGTAATCCGAAGCTGTTCCTGATGTCGAGTATTATGGCAGGCGAAAGGAACTCTATGCTGCCTTCCAATCCGTCGCCAACGACGTCAACGTTTATAGAGTCTGCGCTTAAGGGAAAGGTCCTTGTGCCGATGTCGCCGAACAGGCCGCGGAAGCCAAGGCTGCTCATACCAAAGCTGCAATCAAGCCTGTGCGTGTTATCGATTGGCTGACCGGTGTCGGTTATCGTAGCCGTGATGGAAAAAGTAATTGTATTAGTAGTGGTACCGTT
Source organism: uncultured Chryseosolibacter sp. (assembly GCA_965652755.1). Lineage (GTDB taxonomy): Bacteria > Bacteroidota > Bacteroidia > Cytophagales > Cyclobacteriaceae > Chryseosolibacter. Next base: position 5,085 of record CBFGXV010000211.1, read on the forward strand.
GACGGTAAGATCCAGCGTCGCACCTGCAAGATCACTGGAAGGGCTCAGGGTTCCGGGACCGGTGAACGAAGAGTTCTGCTGGAGGCCCATTCCCTGATTCTCCAGTGAGGGGATCGAGATAGCGAGGTCAATATTGGCCGGGAAAGTTGACGAAAGCGAGAAGAGCATCTGCCCGGCTTTGATTAGTATGGAATCCAGATTGTCTCCGGGAGTCGGATTGAACGCAAATGTTATACTTTTTGACAGTGTGACACTACTTCCGGGCGAAGGGAATATAACTTCGGGCCCAGTGATAGAGATAACCGGACTTTGTTGATCAGGGATAGTGAAAATGGCTTCTGCATCGGGTGAGAAGATGCTGTCATCATAGGTCAGAACCATGATGCCGCTTTGTTCGGAAATTCTTGCTTTTGATCCCCCTTTCGTCAGGAATTCCTCCATGGTAAAGGTTGAATTTACCAGCGGAAACCCTATTTCGGGCTGGAAGGTGATGCTGCCAATTCTATCGGCG
>CBFGXV010000212.1:0-5583 GCA_965652755.1 uncultured Chryseosolibacter sp.
GTTCTCAAACAACGCAATGGCCTGACAGCCGTTCAGCCATTTTACCCGACGCGTTCCTGATGGAGGACGTGAAGTGCATGTCATCCATTGGTATCGGGAATTCCGCCGACTTCACATAGCCGTCAGCCAAAGACATATTTGCGTTGATGGCAGGGATCATTTTCTTCAGGCTATCGTAAACACCTTTCGCTTGAAGATCGATCGCATACTGTCCTTTCATTTCCAATCCTTCCATGGGGAACATTTTGTTTAATTCCGCCAGGTTGAGCTTGCCCTTCAATTCCGCGTCAACATTTGTCGGATAGAATTTTGTAATGCGCGCACGCGCGTCGACGGGATTGGATCCGAAATCCAGGTGCATCTTCTTCAGGTCGATGATTGTATTTTCCATTTTTCCATCCTTGTTATCAACGAGCAGATCAAGGTTAATGTTGCTGACCGCGGTCGGCAGATCGGGGTAATGGAACATCGCATCCTTTACCATGAGCGCCAGATTAAAAGCTGGCAGCTGGGTTTCGCTGTACTTCCCTTTTGCAGAACCATTGAAAGCCAGTTCGCCTTCTGTCTTGATGTCGTCAAAATTTTCAGTATAAACACCCGGCACCAGAGACAGCAGGCTCTTGAAAGAATTTTCAGGAGTGTTGAAAGCAAGGTCCATCTCCATGTCGTTCTCATTGAGCTTCAGCCATCCGTCTACGTGCATGGCAAAGTCGTTGACCTTGGCCGTATTATCCTTGAAGGTATATTTTGAATATTCTTCGCTGATATTCAGTGTTGCGTCGATGTCGACTTTCTTGTTGGTGAGATACTCCACCCCCTCAAATGATGTTGACACGCTATCGGCAACGGTTTTAGTCTTCATGTCAAAAACGTCCTGCGTAAAGTCGCCGCTCCCGGAATGGTTTAATCCGCCAAGGGTGAGAAGCATGTTGAGGGATTGGTCATCGTATGAAACATCTCCGTCGACGATTTCCCAATGGTCAATTCCGAACGAAAATTCGCTGGGTTCTTCTGTTGCGGTTGTATCTTCCGATGGTATTGCGATGTCGTAATTAGCGCGTCCATCTTTCAAGACGATAACGTTGATGACAGGCCTGATAAGTGATATGCCCTTCACCTGCATGGCGTCGCTGAACAACATGTCAGCCAGGTTAACTTCAACCTCGAATTTTTCGGTTGCAAAAAGCATTTCACCTTCGAACGGAGCGCGATTCATTACTCCAAGGTTATCCAGACTGGCGGTGATATTGGGGAAGTTCGAGAAAAAGGAAAGATCGAAATCTTCGAAGACAACATCGGCGTTCACCGATTTAGCCACTTCTTTTTCCAGCAGTGCTTTTATATCGTCCTTAAAGACCGCCGGCACTATGATGGCAACGGCCAGAAACAATACGACAAACGCACCAAAAATGATCAATAACCACTTCAAACCTTTATTCATTAGTTTATGATTTAGTCAATAATTCCTTAGCGGATGTAAATTTACGAAACCTCGCAGGCTTTAGACTTTTTAAACGGCAGTTTGTTTTAATATCAGAACAACTTCAAAAACCAGTCCATGATGTGTTTTTTACGGCTGGTGAAGGGTGGGTAAAACGCCTGAACTGCTGTCAGGCCATTGCGTTGTTTGAGAACGCCAGAAATCCGTGATACCCATGAGACTTGCCTATTCCACTATTATTTATGCCGCCGAAGGGCAGCTCGTGATGCAGGAACTGGATGCCGCAATCATTTACGCACACTGTCCCTGCTGAGGTTTCCCGGAGAATTTTTTCGCGTAGGGATTTTTGCGAAGAGAAAATATAGAGGGCCAGCGGTTTGGCCTTTGAATTAATGATTGCGATCGCATCCTCAATGCGGCCGTAGGTAATGATCGGCAACACGGGGCCGAAAATCTCCTCATTCATTACTCTGCTGTTCATCGGCACTTGGGTCAAAATAACCGGGTGCATGAACCGGTTGCGTTTATCGCGCTTCCCTTCCCACTCTGTTTTTGCGCCGCGTTGGATGGCGTCCCGGATGAGGTCGTCGATTCGGGTGAAGTGAGCCTCGTTAACAATCCGGCCATAGTCGGGGGATTGTTCAAGGTCACCTTGCGCACCATAAAGCTTTGTGGTCTTTTCCTTAAGCTTCAAAACAAACTCCGTCGAAATGCTTTCCTCCACCAGCACGTAGTCCGGTGCGATACAGGTCTGGCCATTGTTAAGGAATTTTCCCACGGCGATGCGTTCTGCAGAATCGGTCAACCGCGCAGAGGCGGTAACGATTGCGGGCGACTTGCCTCCGAGTTCCAGGGTAACGGAGGCCAGATGTTCGGCCGCGGCCTTCATTACGATCTTGCCAACGGTAGGGCTGCCTGTAAAGAATATATGGTCGAACGGCAATGACAACAATGCCTGTGAGACTTCAACTCCACCTTCCAGGACTGAAACGATTGACGGCTGAAAGATCTCGGAACACATCTTCCGGATCACCGAAGACACAGTAGGCGTGAGCTCGGATGGCTTGATGATCACGCTATTTCCGGCGGCCAGCGCGGAAACCAACGGTCCGGCTGCAAGACTGAAAGGATAATTCCATGGAGAGATGATGAGGCAGAGCCCGCGCGGCTCGTAATGTATCCATGCCCGTGTGCCTGTAAGATATATCGGCGCATCGATTTTTCTGCGGGATGTCCACCGGTCGAGATTGGCCAATGCCACCTTGATCTCGTTGAGAACGTGGAATATTTCTGTGGCATCAGTTTCCATGGCCGGCTTCCGGAAGTCAGACCAAACCGCTTCCTGTATCACGCGACGATTGTCGTGGATCCAGCGGCGCAAGGCGAGGAGCCTTTTCTTCCGCTCCGAAACTGACTCCGTGCGAAGTGATCCGATCGCGGTGCGACAGTTGTTAAAGGCCTGCTGTGGAGTGAGCGTATCCAATGGAATGAGCTGATGTTATCGCCGAAAACAATGGCATCGCGTAGTAGCGTCCGGATGGATCATCGCATCAGTTTTCCAGAATACGAACCTCCACCCGGCGATTGAGGCGGTGTGCTTCAGGAGTGTTATCACGTGACAGCGGTTGGGTCCCTCCAAACGCTTTCGTGCGGATCCTGCTCTTCGAGATTCCCTGATCCGCCAGATAGCTCTTGACAGATTCCACCCGTTGTTGCGAGAGTCGCATATTTGCGCGACTGTCGCCAAGAAAATCCGTATGGCCTTCAAGCTGGATAACCATTTTTGGATTTTCATTCATAAGATTCACGAGGATATCCAACTCGGAATAAGACTCAGGATCAATCCTGGATTTCCCGACCTCGAAGATCAGGTTATCAAGACGCATGACTCTGCCCGCTGTCGGAGCAGGTTTGGAACCTGAAGACAGCTGGATGTCGCGGATAACTTTGTTGTCACCGTTTGCCGTCGCCGGATCGAGGAGGTATTTCGCGGGTGCGAATCCGGGCGCCTCGATCGTAATGCTGTAATGATCCTTATCGAACATTGGAAACGAAAAGGCGCTGTTATTGATAACGCCGATCCGGTTTCCATAGGGAAGGCTTTCATATATGATACGCGCACTTACTGGCTCACCGGTTTCAGCATTCGTGATCCTGCCTTCAGCGTGGACCAGCGTGTCGAGTTCCTGGGCGAAAAGACCAAAGGAAGTAATGCTGAGAAGTAAACCCAATAAATGTGAACGCATCTCCATGGTTTAAAGCTTTAGTATTTTGAACTCCACCCTGCGATTGCGGCGCCTTCCATCGGGAGTAGTATTGGGCGCAACTGGTTTGGCTTCACCGTGAAACACCACAGTGATCCTTCCGCCGTCGATACCCTCACGCGTAAGATATTGCACCACAGCTCTCGCCCGTCGTTCGGAAAGCTTAAGGTTGTAAGACTCCGGCCCGGTGGCATCCGCATGGCCAGCTATCTCAATCTGCATGCCGGATTTATCCTTCATCACCGAAATGATCCGGTTGAGCTCGGGATATGACTCGGGCCTGAGAACGGTCTTGTCGAAATCAAAAAAGATATTATTCAATACGATTGTGACGTTTTCTTCAACCGCGCTGACCTGGATCGGATCAAGGCGGAAGTTTTTATTTTCAATCACCTGGTCGTTCGTAATGTTGCGAAGGTCGAGATTCTGGTTTTCAGAGATTCGATCCTGTGCTTCAGCGCGCACGCCATACAGGTGCCCGGCTGGCAAACGGATCTCGTATTCGCCGGTATTGGGATCGGATTGTGATATGCCTAACCCTTTTCCATCAGGAAGCCTTTCATACACAATCTTCGCGCCCATAGGCTCTCCGGTACGCGCATCGATAATTTTTCCCCTGACAACAACCCAGGGATCGGGGCTTTGAAGGATCGGGAGTTTTACCCTGTAGATATCGGTATTTGTTTCGGACACTCCCCTGGAGTAGTAAGCGTACTCGCTGCTCGCGGGAATATTGAAGAAAAGATCCTCCTGCACAGAGTTGATTTCAGGTCCGAGATTCTCGGGATCTGACCAGTTGGTCCAGGTGTCGTCAAGTCTCCTGGAAGCGAAAATATCATTCCCGCCATAACCACTGAAGCCATTTGATGAGAAGTACAGTGTCTTATCGTCAGCTGCGAGGAATGGCGCCGACTCCTCGCTGGCCGTGTTGACGACATCGCCCAGGTTCAAGGGTTCGCTCCACGTGCTGTCGTTCTGCATGAAAGATACATACAGGTCGCGGTCCCCATACGAATCCTCGCGCTCCACTGACATGATCAACGTCTGGCGATTGTTCGTAAGGAAGTAGTTGGCTTTCTCGTGAAAGTTGTAGTCATTTTTGATTTCAAGTGCGACAGGTTTAGACCAGCTTCCGCCGATGTTGGAGCTGATGGAAACGCCGGCCTGCATTCTGCCATTCGGGAGATATTTGTTGCCGAGCAACATCACAGCAGTGCGTCCATCGGGCGTCACAGATTGAATACTGTTGATAAAGTTTGGCCCGGCATTGTTGAACTGAGATCCCATGTTTTTTGCCAGCGACCAATGACCGCTGGAATCAAGCTCTGAATACCAGATATCCTCTTTGTCTTTAGCTCCTCCAACATTCTGAGGGTGATTCCTGCGGCTGAAGTACAGGGTCTTTCCGTCGGGAGACAACAGGGGGTTGAGTTCGCTGTATTCACTGTTAACATTTTTGTCCAGGGCCTCCACAACCAGGCCGGAGGCGAGGAGCTGAAGCTTCGGAATATCGGCGATGATAGGATAGTTCACATTGGAAATAGCAATCGCATCAATACCGAAATAGTCGGGAAGCGCGCCACCATCGAACTCAACTTTGACTGCCGCGACTTTGTATGGGGTTTGTTCCATAAAAAGGTTCAGCATTCTTCCTCTAAGAGGAACAGCTTTCGGGTTCAATGTATTGATAAGATATTCACGGCCGGACTCGTCATACACCAGCACCCTGTAGATAGCGCTTGGGTTGTGAGATTCAGCGATAGCAATCTGCTGAATATTCATAGGCCGATCAAAGCCGACCTTGAGAAATTCTTTTCTTTTTGGCTTATCGGGTGCCCATGCATTCGGACTCTGCCCACCTGAAGGAAGGACATTTGG
>CBFGXV010000213.1:0-5566 GCA_965652755.1 uncultured Chryseosolibacter sp.
GGCATGCTCCTCTTAACGGTGCTATAATAAGCACCATCAGCAAACAACGGACTGGCGGGTGCTGTCGAAAAGTTCAGCAAAACTCGCCTGCCTTGAAATTTGAACTTTCCGTCAAAAAAATATTTTTCCCGCCGTTCACAGGGAATATAAATATTTAGTCAGACAATGTTTTCGGCAGGCCGTCGCAGGCGGAATTTTCCCCGCTGAATTTCCATGGCATGGCACAGATTTCTTTCGCTCTCTGCGCAGTGATTTCTTACTCTAAAATTTAATCTAATGAAAAGCAGAATGATGGCCATGCCCGCTCTTTGTACCTGGGTGATTGTTGTTTTAATATGTTTAACACCCATCGCGGGCCTCTGGGCGCAAGACTCCGTGCCCCAGCCCTCGGTCGAGTTGCGGGAAGATTTTTCAGATAACGAACTTCAGTCCTTTGTCAAAGCCAATGAAAAAGTGATGGAGATTCAAACGGAAGCTGAAGAGAAAATGATCAAGGCGATCGAAGATGAAGGCCTGACCCTCGACCGCTTTAACGCAATCCTTGAACAACAGCGCGACCCGCAAAGAGGAACCGAAACATCCGCAGACGAGTTAGAATCCTTTAACAACGCAGCCCAGGCAATTCTTCAGGAGAATGCCCGCGTTGAAAAAGAGATGACCACCACCATTGAAGCCGAAGGCATCGACATTGAAACGTATAAACAGATAATGCTCGCCTACCAGCAGAATCCCGCCATCCAGGGCCGGGTCAACAAGATCGTTAAACCGGAAAACTAAGCTGATTGACGGGGCCGGGCCATTCGCCTGGTCCCTTTCTCTATTTGTCGCCGGACTTTCGCCCGCTGTTCGACAACACCTCAAAATACATGACGTCCTTGCCGCCTTTTGCTGCGGAACGCACCTTCCATACATCCAGAATAGAACTGTCCCCCACCTGCGAACGCCGGCTAATGCCTTCAGTATCCGTCAGCGCCATGATCGCATACTCGTCAGCAACCTGGAGAACTTTAATAGCTGATTCCGGCGAGCTTCCATCCCCGCTGTGCAGGATTGCCTTGTATAATACATCGACCTGCATCCCGGTAAACTGAGCGGACTCCTCCTCCTTCTCTTCCAGGTAGCATCTCAGCAACTTCAACAAAACAGTAAAGTCAACAGGATCCTTTTCGAGAATCTTTTCGCCCAGCATGATTGCGCGGCGGTAGTTCTGAAAACGAAACGCTTCGTCAAAATTCGTCAGCTGCGGACTAAATGAATAGGGCTGGTAATCATCCGAAAACAACTTTCCATAATATAGCGTTATGCCTTTCGACATCTCAAAATCACCGGGATTTGTCAGGAACTCCTGTACCAATGAATCATAGTAATACGCCGTAGCCTTATCCGCTGCGAGCTTCCGAATGTCCTCCAGATCGACCTGCGCGGAAAGGTCGAATGAAGGCACCAGTGCACAAAGCAGGAGCGCTATTCTTTTCATGTTCAATTGATGCAGGAAGCTGGAGAACGATGCCACTTTGTTCAAATTTACGCATTCCCGGGTGATTTCCTGCCGTTAAAACACCTCTTGACAATGAAGATACCGATTGGTATCTTGCAGCATGATTCGCAACCCGGACGAAACAAAGCAAAAGATCCTGAAGAAATCAGGAGTATTGTTCAATACGCAGGGGTATAAGGCGACATCCATCAGCGATATCACAAGTGCTACTGGCTTCACGAAGGGCGCTATCTACCGGCACTTTGAAAATAAAGCGGTCCTGGAAAAAGAGACCCTGTTCCATCTCTCTACCGTGATGTTCGAAATACTGCGCGAACGCATCCGTTGTCAAAAGACGGCGGGTGATAAGCTGCGCGCTATTTTCCGTTATTTCGAATCCTATATATCAAATCCGGAAGTAAAAGGAGGATGTCCCCTGCTGAACGCAGCCATAGAAGCCGACGACACGAACCCGGTTCTGCGCAGGGAAGCGCTGAAGATCCTCGATATCCTCCGCGAGTCGGTGATCGCTATTCTGAAGAATGGGATCCGCTATCAGCAGATCAGGAAAGACACGGATACGGAATATTATGCGACCATCATTATCGCATCCCTGGAAGGCGCGATCATGATGAGCAAGCTTCGCGGCAACAATCACGATATCAAGCGGGTTATCAAGCACCTCGAATCACTACTCGGAAATATCGAAACCTGATTTTTTTTAACCACGTAGATACCAATTGGTATCTTAAAACGCATCACAAAATGAATTCACTTATCATCAGAATGCTCGGACTCTACCTTGACACGCTTTCCCTTGTTTCACCATCCTACGCCGCGGAAAAAGGCTTTAAGCTTTTCTGCCGGCCCTTTCGGCTGCCTTCGAATGATAAGCAGATCGCCTTCTTTAATTCCGCCGACAAGTTCCAGCTCGTGCATGAAGGCTTCGAAATTCAGGGATACCGTTGGGGCAACGGTTCTAAAAAGATACTTTTTCTTCACGGATGGCAAAGCCACACATACAGGTGGAAACCATACGTTGAGGCTCTTTCAAAAGAAGACTATACTATTTATTCTCTGGACGCGCCCGGCCACGGCTTATCGTCCGGAAATTTTCTTTCCGTACCACTCTATAGCTCATTGATCGCCGCATTCCTGAAACAGCACAATGATGTTCACACGATAGTAGGGCATTCGCTGGGAGGCTTCTCGCTGCTGTACACTTTTTACCAGGAGCCTGCCCTGCCCGTTGATCGAATGATCCTGCTGGCGCCCCCCGGAGAAGCCAGTGATTTCATAACCGCTTTTAAAAGAACCCTTGGCATTTCCGATCGAACATTAAGACTTGTGATCAATAATTTCGCACAGCGCTACCAGGTCACGCCTGATTTTTTCTCCGCGCGAAAATTTGCAGCAAGTCTCAGGATCAAGGGACTTATCATCCACGACGAAGGTGATACGGAAGCGCCGTACCATTATTCGTTACCCCTTCAACAAGCGTGGCCGGAGGCAAGGCTCGTCACAACGAAGGGACTTGGACACAACCTCAAGTCGACATCTGTCGTGAAAGAAGTGGTGGATTTTATCCAGCAACCTTTAGCCCAGCCAGCACACGTCTAATTTCTTTGTCTCGACCGTTTTTTTTGGATGGAACATGGGGCTGAATAACGCTGCCGGTAGCGACATCGTCAATCTACGGAAGGATCCTCGGGCATTTTGAAATCCACGCCTGTAATGGTTGAGATCTCACGTAAATCATTGACGACTGACTCAATCAGTGGAACGCCGTATTTCACCCGGACCTTTTCCGCTTCGTGTTCAGGATCGCCAGGAATGAGGACTGCTTCGTGGCCGGGTGCGGGCTTTGTATTCCTGAACACGGTTATCCACTCGTCAATCCTTTTTTTGAAAGCCTCGACATCCGAAAATCCATCAATCTCCATTGCACCAAAGAAGTGGCCGATCCCTTTTCCGACACTTTCCGACGGAGCTTCCTCGAACAACGCGAACGGTGGAACAAAGGGACCCCAGTTCGCCCCGCTGAGCACAGCCGTAAGGATGTCTACCATTGCCGACAAACAATAACCCTTGTGCGCTCCCATTTCACGGGTGGAACCCAGTGGCAGTAGCCCGCCGCGATAAACGTCACCTGCCTGGGTAGAAGCATTTCCATTCTCATCGATGATCCATCCCTTCGGCATTTCGATGCCCGCACGTCCGGCCATTTCTACTTTTCCAAATGCGACGACACTGGTGGCAAGGTCAATGACGATGGGTGGATTTTTCAATCCCGGAAATGCGATAGAAATAGGGTTGGTCCCGAGCCTGCGTTCCGCGCCCCACAAGGGCACAACGATCTTTGAGGTGTTTGTCATCGACCATCCGATCATGTCCCGCTCGAGCGCCTTGAGCGAGTAATACGATGCGATGCCATAGTGATTGGTGTTGCAGACACTCACCCACCCGGATCCAAACTCATCCGCCTTTTCCATCGCGATCTCATTTGCTTTCGGGCCGACGACTAACCCGAGCCCGCTGTCGCCATCAACCGTTGCAATACTTTTCTTTTGTCGGATGATCCTTATGTTTGGTCGCGGATTGATCCTGCCGATCATGAACATGTCCACATACGTTCGCAGGCGCGCCACGCCGTGTGAATCGATGCCGCGCACGTCGGCTTTCGACAAAACTTCGGATGCAGTAGCCGCGTCCTGTGCAGGCACACCGAAATAAGTGAATACACGTTCGGAAAAATCGCGGAGATACTCAGCTGAAAATGTAAAATATTGGGGCATATGACAGTGGTTAAAATCAAATTGCAAAGAAATCGGATACCGTAACAGCCCGCGTCCAGCATCTGCTGCAAAACAAAAGAGAAAGAATGTTCACGACCGGTTTTGGTTTCGACCTGATGTACCGCATCCTTCACGGCCTGGTGTAGGAAACCAGGGTCAAATAATTTCCTGACCTAGGAAGGTGATGCAACGGGGAAGATACTGAAGTTCAGTAACTCGGTGTGGCGGATGACAGAGATGTCCACCTCGGCCAGGATATTCTTCTTTGTCAGCTCCTTGAACAACTCATGCATCGTATTGACAGTCTTGCCGTGAAATGAAACGATGATATCGCCTTCCTGCAACTGTGAACGCGACGCCGGAGACTCCGGCTCCATACCCGCCACAAACAAACCTTTCCTGTTCGGAAGATGATAGTGTCTCAGTATCTTTTGGTTGATCGGAACTTCCTGCAAAGAGATGCCCAGGTACGCCTTGAATACTTTTCCATCCTTCAGTAGTTGGGTGGCAATCTCCTTGGCTGTGTTAATGTCCACTGAAAAGCTCAGGCCCTGCGCGCCATTGATCATCGCCGTATTCACGCCGATAACCTCTGCGTCTGTGTTGATCATCGGACCTCCGGAATTACCCGGATTCAGTGCCGCATCCGATTGGATCACGTTGTCGACCAGACGGCCGGATTGCGTTCGCAACGTCCTGCCCAGCGCACTGACAACACCGGCGGTAACGGTGTGCTGATAACCAAACGGGTTGCCGATGGCGATCACAAATTGTCCGATCTGCAGTTGCCCGGCATCGCCCAATTTCGCGACTGAATACCCATCGGTATAAACCTTCAGGATCGCCAGGTCCGTGTCCGGATCTTCACCGACGAGGGTCGCTTCTATCTCATTCTCGTTGAGAAGGCTGACCATGATCCGGTCAGCATCGTGAACCACATGGCTGTTGGTGAAAATAAGTCCATCGGATGAAAACACGAAGCCGGAACCAGACCCGGCCGCCCTGAACTTTCCGTTCGAACTTTTATATACATCAATCTTAACGACCGCGTTCTTGACCTTGTCAACTGCCTCGATGATCATTTTTGAAAAAGTATCCATAGATCCCATTGTTTCGTTGGCAACAAAACAAATTTGCAACCATTCAGGAAACGGGATAAAATGGCTTGAAAAAAAAGGAAGTTGGTAGCCAAAATGGCCGAAAAGAAAATAAAATAAAATATAGGAAGATACGACGTCCGTCACAAGCCGGCCTTTACGCAAGCGACCCGCTCAGTCGCGAGCTATTTAAGCCA
>CBFGXV010000214.1:0-5537 GCA_965652755.1 uncultured Chryseosolibacter sp.
CAACGACCGGATCGTTTCGGTTGGCCAGGGAGAAAAAGGCGAAATGGTTGACGTCATCGGATGGCGCATCGATGATGTGGTAAAACTGATCAAGGGGCCGAAAGGTACCCGCGTCCGGCTTGGTATCCTGCCCGCTGAAACAGGGGTTGGTGGTACGGTAAAGGAATACCTGCTCACACGCGACAAGATCAAACTGGAAGATCAGCAGGCCAAAAAACAAATGATCAATTACCAGAAAGCAGGTAAGGAAATGCATCTTGGAGTGATCACCCTTCCAAGCTTTTACATGGATTTTGAGGCATACCAGAAAGGCGATCCGAATTACAACAGCACCACGCGCGACGTTCAGCGCCTGATCAAGGAGTTGCAGCGCGAGGGTATGGATGGACTTGTGCTCGATCTGCGGAACAACGGCGGAGGATCCCTGGCGGAAGCTATTGACCTCACGGGGATCTTTATCAAGAACGGCCCTGTAGTGCAGGTTAAAAATTCAGCCAACAAAATAGAAGTCGGCGCGGACGATGATCCTTCGATCGTCTATAACGGCCCGCTCGTCGTGCTGACAAACCGTTTCAGTGCATCCGCATCCGAGATCTTTGCAGGAGCGATCCAGGATTACAACCGCGGCGTTGTGGTTGGAGAATCCACTTATGGAAAAGGAACAGTTCAAACCGTGATCGATCTGGGTAAGTTTATCAATGATCCCGGCAGTGAAGTCGGCCAGCTTAAGCTGACGTTCCAGAAGTTTTACCGCGTGACTGGCAGCAGCACGCAGCACAAAGGCGTCATGCCTGATATCAAACTGCCCACGGCGCTTGATCCGGAGCAGTTTGGTGAAAGCTCACGGGCCAGTGCGCTGCCATGGGATGAGATCCGCGGAACACTGTATCAGAACACGCCGGTAGTGAATACCCGGGTGATCGCTGATCTGAACAAGTCATACAACAACAGATTAAAAACAGATCCGAACCTGACGCGGTTTGTTGACTCGACCGCCGTTGCGAAGAGAAGCATGAAGGATACGCGTGTATCCCTGAATGAGTCCATCAGGAAAAAAGAGTTGGACGAGGCCCAAAAGCGGGCCGCGGACGTCAAGCTCAACACGAAGATCGCCGGAAAGGAAAAACCTGTTACTAGTGATCTGCGCGAGTTGACGGATGAATACCTGCGAGAGGGTCTCTTCGTACTCGGAGACCTTATCACATCAAAGATCGGCTAAAGCTTTCTTGATTCCATAGTTTGTCGGGGTCGGTGGTTGTTCTTCCAGATACAACCACCGACCTATTTGTTTTCCAAAAGGCGATATCGTGCACATCGAAGCTTGCCAGCAACCGGGATTCCTGCCAGGTAACCCCGGCGGATTGCATTCACTGTTCCTTAGAGCCTGTCAGGTCCTTTAATTAACATCCTATTTCGGCGGGCGCCTATTTCCCACACAGCTTTTTATTACTTATTTTGAAGCTTTAAGAAAATTGCATGAGTGAAGAACTTCTTAAGGCGATCATCCAGTTGTTTGCTATCGTTGCGCGCGAGCGTATTACCGAAGCTGAACGGACGAACGTCAAGGAATTTCTCAGCCTGCATCTGAACCGCGACGCCACTGCCTATTATCTCAAACTTTTTGACGAGTTCGTTCAAAGTCATAGCATCGAGAAACAACAGGACCTCAGCAGCCTGGACGTAGAAACGCAGCAGTTTGTCGACGACTGGGCCAAGATCATGCAGATCGTAAAGCAGGTGAACCAGGCCCTGACGATGCAACAGAAGATGGTTATGGTGGTGAAGATCATCGAACTGGTTCATTCCGAGCGGGACCTTTCTGACCGCCAGGGCAATCTGATCTTTTACATCGGACAGGCCTTAAAGATACCCAAGGCAGACATGCACGCGCTGAAGGTATTCGTGACAGGTCAGGACATTGACGAGCTCGCCTCGAAGAACGTGCTGATCGTCGACGAAGGTTCTGATGAAAAGCCTTATCCTGGCCCGCGTATAGTCGAAAAAAACCTGACGGGTCTTATCGCTATTCTCAGACTGCCTGACGCGGAGACCTATTTCATCAAATACCTCGGCATAACAACGCTGTATCTCAATAGTCAGCTGCTGAAGAGCCGGAGGGTGGATATTTTTCCTACCGGGAGCACTATACGAGGTGATAAGATAGAAACGATCTATTACAGCGATGTCGTCGGCAAGTTCCTCACGGGTGAAAGCCGGACGCATATCACTTTTACGGCGGACCATCTGTTTTACCATTTCCGAAGTGGCAGAGCGGGATTGCAGAACGTGAATATCGCCGAGCAGGGTGGTAAGCTCATCGGTCTGATGGGGGCAAGCGGCTCGGGAAAATCGACCCTGCTTAATGTTCTGAATGGAACGGAAAAACCATCCAGCGGAAGGGTGTTGATCAACGGCATCGACATACACCAGGATCCGGAAAAGGTGCGCGGCGTCATCGGTTACATTCCGCAGGACGACCTGCTTATCGAAGACCTTACCGTTTTTGAAAATTTATATTATGCGGCCCGGCTGTGCTTCGGGTATTATACCAAGGAGGAGACAGTCACCCTCGCCGAGCAAACGCTGCTCAGCCTGGGGCTCACTGAGATACGCGATCTGAAAGTAGGCACGCCGTTGCAGAAGACAATCAGCGGCGGCCAGCGGAAACGTCTGAACATAGGCCTGGAGTTGCTGCGTGAACCTGCAATACTTTTTGTGGACGAGCCTACTTCCGGATTATCATCGCGTGATTCGGAAAACATCATGGATCTGCTCAAGGAACTCTCCCTGCGCGGGAAGATGGTATTCGTTGTCATCCACCAGCCTTCGTCCGATATTTTCAAGATGTTCGATACGCTGATCATCATGGACTCGGGCGGATTCCAGATCTATTATGGAAACCCGATAGAGGCGGTGGTATATTTCCGCGATGTGATCCACGCGGCAAACAAGAACCAGGGGGCGTGTCCGGAATGCGGTAATATCAACCCTGAACAGATCTTTACGATCATCGAAACGAAGATCGTCAATGAATACGGTCGCCATACCAACACCAGGAAGATCTCTCCCGGACAATGGTATCAATACTTCAAACAGCGATTAAAACTTCCACGCGTGGACCACGTGTCGGAGGCGCTTCCCATCACCCAACAAATACCAAACTGGTTCAAACAGCTCAGGGTGTTCATGACCCGCGACATCCTGGCGAAACTGGCCAACAAACAGTATCTCATCATCAATGTGCTTGAAGCTCCGGTGCTGGCTTTCTTCATAGCGTTTATGGTGAAGTACTACGATGTTCTTGACGGGGAGAACAAGTACAGCTTTTTCAACAATCACAACATCCCGGTTTATTTCTTCATGAGTGTAGTGGTTGCGTTGTTCTTCGGGTTAACCATGAGCGCTGAGGAGATCTTCCGCGACAGGAAGATCCTGAAGCGCGAACAATTTCTGCACCTGAGCAGAAGCAGCTATCTCATTTCGAAGGTGCTGGTCCTGTTCCTCATCTCCGCGATGCAGACGATCCTGTTCGTGATGGTCGGTAATTATATCCTCGAAATTCCACTGACGGAATTGCGCTACTGGCTGATACTCTTCAGTTGTACTTGTTTTGCAAATATGCTGGGGTTGAATATCTCTGCTTCCTTTAACTCGGCGGTGACTATCTATATCCTGATCCCGGTGCTGATTATCCCGCAGCTTTTACTGAGCGGTGTCGTGATAAGCTTTGATAAATTCAACCCGCGCGTAGGAAAGCCGGTGGGCATTCCGCTCGCCGGTGAAATGATGGCTTCGCGCTGGGCGTTTGAGGCTTTCATGGTGACCCAGTTTAAGGACAACCCGTTCGAAAAACAATTCTATGACTACGACAAAACAATGGCGCAATCCGAGTATAAGCGTATTTACTTTATCCCTACGCTCGAATCCCGGCTCGCCTATTGCCTGAACAACCGGGCCTCGTGGCGCAATCCGCAGAACGAAAGAATGACCGCTGCATTGGACCTTTTGCAAAATGAGCTGAGATATGAACTTCAAAATGTGGGAGAAGATCGCCTGCCTGCCGTCGCGGACCTTGCGATTGGTAAATTCGATTCTGCCGTTTACCTGCAGACGAGCAATTTCCTAAAAACGCTGAAGCAATTTTACACGATCAAGATCCAAAAAGCTTCTGAACAGAAAGAGCAGATCATATCGCGGTTGATATCTTCACCCGTAGGAGAAGCCGAGTACCAGGCCATGCGCAACCGTTATGTCAACGAGGCGGTTTCGAATGCGGTAAAAAATATTTCGTCGTCCGACCGCATCGTGGAGTACGAGGGAAAGCTTATCCAGAAGATCTTTCCAATATACATGGACGAACACCGGCCGAGCCATCTTTTCGATTTTTCCGCGAACCTCTATCAGCCGACAAAACATTTTGCCGGGTACTATATTGACACGCTGTACTTCAATATAACCGTGATATGGGCCATGACGTTGTTACTGTTCATAACACTGTACTTCGATGTGCTGCAGCGGTTTATCCAGTTACTGGAGGGCAACCGGAAATACAGGAGAAAAGAGAGACATTGATCCTGCGATTGGAGGAGATCAAATCACATCCGTTCGTGTGAGCTTATCTATTACCCACCTTATGGTGACATTCCGCAACTTTGTTTATTTTCGAATCTCAAAAACAACCCTTATGTATTCCGAAAAGATTCAGACTCCGGTCTGCCTGCTCCTGGTCCTTGCAATGTTATCCTGTGCGTCGAAAAAAGACACGCCGGACGGTGCCGGACATGAAGTTTCTTCAGAACAACGTGAATGGAAAGAGATGGACGCGTTTCATCTCATCATGGCAGAGTCCTTTCATCCATACAAAGATTCTGCAAACCTCGAGCCCGCGAAGGCGCGCGCGTCCGAGCTCATGCAGGCTGCCGATCAATGGGCTGCTGCGCCGCTGCCCGCAAAAGTTGACAGCGAAGAAGTATCATCGAAATTGAATGAGTTAAAATCTGAAACTGCAACCCTTGCTGAAAGCGTGAAGTCCGCAGACGATAATGTGATCGCTGAAAATCTCACCAGGGTGCACGATACTTTCCATGCGATCCAGGAAGCCTGGTATCAGAAACATTAGTTGCGCAGGTTGAAGGGGAAGTGTCAACGATTGACACAATGCAGGTGAAGCATTCGAAGTGTTGGAGATGCAAAAGTGATCTGTGCGCTTTCGTCAGAATGAGGATGTAATAACCTTTGAGGGGTATGGAGTTTGATGAATGACAGACATGTTAAAGGTAGCCTGGAATCCATCGTACGTTTTGCCATTGCCCCCGCATCACCGCTTCCCCATGAGCAAGTACGAGATCCTGCCGGAGCAGCTGCTTCACGAAGGTACGCTCAGTGCTGAAAATATATTTCATCCCGGCCCTGTTGATCCCGATGCCGTATTGCTCACCCACGATCCTGATTATTTCCGCAGGCTTGTTGAACTCACTCTTTCGCCGCAGGAGATCCGGCGGACGGGTTTTCCGCTTGACAAACGGGTAGTGAACCGC
>CBFGXV010000215.1:0-5527 GCA_965652755.1 uncultured Chryseosolibacter sp.
AGAGGCACGCTTTCCTTCAGCTCTTCCGATGGGACCGGCGCGCCGGAGCTTATCGTCGTAACCCTTCGCGGCGCCAATGCACAATCGGCAGTTGCGGCGGAGACTTTTAGTACTCTTGAAGCGACTCAGAAAGAAGCCACGTGGATGGAAGCGGTAACTATTTATCCGAATCCCGTAGAGGACCAGATCACGATTGGCCTGAAGGAAAAAGTAGAGGGACTTGTTGCGGTGGAGATCTCTGACAAAGCCGGAAAACCAGTATTGCAGGCATCCTGGATGAACCCGCAGGAATCGATGGTAATCGATCTTCGAAATGTTAACATGTATCCGGGGATGTATATTCTTAAACTGACACAGGAAGGTTTTGCTCCTAAGACTTTGAGAGTGTTCAAACGCTGATCAAAAAGGATGCGTTACTTTGGCGAATGATTGATCGGCAAAAAAATAATGTGTTGCGGCTTTTTGCCCTCGCCCTCTGCGTTGCGACGTTGACAATATCTGGTTGCAACAATAGGGAAAGCGCAAAGATCACCCTCACAGCAGAGATGATCATCAACGAAGTTGCCAAAGGCGATGCATCATTGCTTATTGATGAACAGGGAACCAGCGATGGGTTCCCTGTTCATTTTCCAAAAACACGGTGGAGCATCCAGGTTCCGGTTGGCGAACCTTCGTGGTACCTTCCTGCAAATGCAGTAATCGATCTCAGACGCGACTACGTCATCACGCATATCTACATTTTTCACGGCGATGGTCAACCGGGCAGACACAAAATAAATTACGGCATACCGTTTCAGTGGAGTGCGCTCATTTCGGATTCGGTCGTCGCGACGAACAAATGGATTGATCACAAATTTCCGAAGATCACGACGCGATTCCTGCAAATATCAAAACAACAAGACAGTGACCTGCGCGAAATCATTCTGTACGGTTATCCTGCAGGAAATGCGCCCGCTCCTTCCGTCGGGCCGACAGGGCGTCCTGATCCCGTGACTCTTGATCAGGCTATAGGCGTAAACACACATTACCAGGATCCATTCAACAGGGTTAAGGTGGCAGGCATCGCCCGTGAATACCACAACTGGATATTAAACGAAGGAGGATTTACGAAAGATTATCCAGGCTATCCGAAGAACTCCATCCAGTGGAACCCGGGGAGCCCAATGCAGAAGGAGAATGAATCTATTCCGAGCTGGAGTGCCCAGACACCGGGAGGGTATAACTTCGACAAGTATTATAAAGAAATGAAGGAAGCTGGCATAACAGTTTTTCCTTGCATACAGGGTACCGTACCGTGGCTGAGCGGCGAACTCAATACCAAATCGCGGCACAAGCCCGTCAAGGAAGGAAAAGATCCTGCCGATCCGTTTTCATATGCCGAGCACGCTGATTTTATGTTCCAGTATGCCGCACGTTATGGCAAGAGGAAAGTTCAAGATCAGCTTCTGAAAGCAGCACCAGGTCAGAACAGGCAATCGGGGCTCGGCTATCTCGAATACTACGAAAACTGGAATGAACCAGACGGATGGTGGGGCGGGCGTCGGGATTACTTTACTCCCTACGAATACGCGGCAATGTCGAGCGCGGATTTTGACGGCCATGAATCGCGGATGGGCAAAGACAAGGGGGTCAGAAATGCGGATCCAAATGCGAAGCTTGTCATGAGTGGGATTGCGATTCCAAACGTCGACTATCTGCGCGCCATGAAATTCTGGTTCGAATATCACCGGACGGACAAAAGATTCGTATTTGACGTGATCACTGTGCATCACTATTGTAATGCAACGGGTAGCCAGGCCGTGATGACGGAGGGCATCAGTCCTGAGGAAGACGGGCTGAGATACATTGTCGAAAAAATTGCAAAATTCCGGGATGAAAATGTTCCCGAAAGAGAGGTTTGGGTCACAGAGTTCGGATGGGATACCAATCCGGTGACGCCGCAGTCAGCACCCTCAAGCGAGATACAGGGCCGATGGCTGGTGCGCGCTTACCTCGAGTGCTTTGCAGGCGGAATCGACAGGGTGATGATGTACATGCTCCGCGATGTTGATCCGCAAAGCCGCATCCAGTTCTCCAGCAGCGGACTGATCGGGCCGCTGGGAGATTTCTCCGCAAAGCCGTCGTGGTATTATGTACAAACGCTGCGAACCCAACTCACGGGAATGATCTTCGACCGCGAGCTAAAGAGCTCCGACGATCGCGTACGGATATACAGGTTTAAAGCTCCGGTGGGAAAAAGAAGTGTACTGGCAATATGGTGTCCAGACGACTCAGACAGCGTCGCGGATTTTTCACTCGATGTAGATGAGGATGCTCACACCGCAACGATCGTATCTCTGGCCGACGGAAAGGCGAACGGAAGCTCGCGAGCTGTCCAGGTGACAAATAAAAAAATATCCGTTGATGTCTCACCCAGCCCCATCTTCATTTCAATTCCCGATCCAAAGTGAGAAGTGGTTGACCCAAATTCAACCCGTTAGAATTCCGTTAAGTTCAATACGACAGTTTCTCCTGCGTATCCCTCGGGAGGAAGTACAACATCAATAACGCTGTGCTTTTCCTTTTTATTCCAGGTTGACTGCCACCCTTCACCACTTCCTTCAATCATAGCCGTGGTGGTGAGCTGAAGCGCTGTGAGCTTGTGAGTCGGATCTGCTACCGCAATCTGATCAATAGCCTTACCGTTAGATTTAACCATGAGGATACAGGGATTGTCGGCGGAGACGGAGATGTACTCGTTTACTTTGATCTCTCCTGCAGCGTAGAACACGACCTGCGTGCGGTTCAATTCACGATGGCGGACAGCCTGCACTAGCGGTGTGTTTTCCAGGATCTCGACCGGACCTGATCTTTCGTAACGTTCGAGGTCAGCTGTTTCCGCCGCGGGCACAACAATGTACTCATATGTTTCATCGTGCGGCCGGACTCCGTGATCGATCCATAATGCAAAAACGTCCATCGATACGTTCTCGCTTAAAGCGTTTGCCTGATGGTTGATCTCACGCCAGTTTCCCTCAGCCCTTGCGTTGCTGACGGTTATGTTGCGCGGCTCAGGGAACAGATAAGCAACACCATCATGCGTGACTCGCGATGCGTTCACGATGGCGTGTTGGCCCCTGTCGAGGATCATGTTATCCTTCCTGGATTTCACGGACACATCGCCGTCAAGGATACATTGGTTCAGTGTAGTGAGGACGGGATAATCCGAGTCGGATCTGATCCCTGCACCGAGGCAAACGTATTCGTTGTCAAAGAAGAACCATGCCTTGCGCGCCTGAAGCGGGTCGTGCGCACTTTTGAAATCCATCGCTACCGCTCCGTACATCCCATTGGACACTCCGCCCACAAAATCGGTAAGCCCTTTTTTTGCGATCTCCTTCCAATGTGGATGAACAGGCTTCTGCACCACGGTAGTACCTGGGATCTTCTGCCAATCCCACACAGGAAAGATATCAAGGTACTCGGTACCTGTGCGCGAGATAAAGTTCGACCCATCACCCACGTGGTGCATTTTCAGGCCTTCCTCATTGTGCGGCTGTTCCATGGTGTGATTGCGGGACGAGTGCATGCGAACAGATGCGAAATAGTCCGGCCGTTGATGAGAAAAATATTCAGAGTGCCAGTAGAACCGGTTCCAGAAGAAGTCCGGTTTGCTTTCGCCCTTTCGCACGCGCGCGATCTGCGCGAGTTCCGATATTCTGTAATCAGAGATCTTCAGAAGATTTTCGGCAAGAGCTGGCCCGGCTGCATTCAACGCCCCTCTCCTGCTAAGGTCACGGTTTTTTGCACCAGGGTCCGGATACTTTCCATGTACCATGGATTTGCATATTCCATCCAGGAAGTAATCAATCAGCAAATTTGTGGCTTCCTCGGGGAACTTGTATTTCGTCCCTGCAATTTTGACGGCCCAGTAGGAAAAGGAATTCGCATAACCCAGGCCATATGATAATGTGCAAATGACGTTGTCGACACGGTGGTGGAAACTCAGGTCGGGCTTGAGGCCTCTTCCAGTGGTGACAGTGATCTCGTCGGCCATCACAGAGACAACTTTCGCCAGCACCGTTTCATCACGACGGAACAAGGCCTGCTTACCGAGCATATCCGCTATCTGGATAAGATCGCCGCCCGGCCGGGCACCGGAAGCTTCAAGATTTGCGCGTCCCGCGATACGCAGTCCCTCGCGGATCTGCTGTTCACTCAGATCGGTATCGATCGCAAGCAACGTGTTGATCATTCTTCCCGGTGTGCCCATTTCATTCCACCACCAGTTGTCGCAGATGAAGTCGTGCTCAAGCCAGAAATCGAGGGCCGACAACGCATTGTGCTTCACTTCCGGATTCTGGTACCAGGGTGATTCTTTCTTTTTATAGGCTCTGCTCAGCTGGAACATGTTATCCAGGTGACGGCTGTGCTGAAAACCGGTTTTCGATACATCGGTATAATCAATGTCCGGCCAGCTGCCGTCAGATTTCATGGTCCTGATCAGATCCCTGATCAACACTTCATTTAGCGGAGGCTCGAGAAGATCCTGGATCACGCGGCTGCGGATGAGCTCAAGATCGGGGCTGATTGCGGCGTCAACGATTTCGCCGGCCCGGCGGACAGGATCGACAGTGATTGCGGGATGCGTTTCCCACATCGGCAGGAGCAATAGCACAAGCGCCATCACGGACATTCTGCGGGCAAGCATTGGTCGACTGGCTTCGGAATTTACTCTAAACATGATCAGCGGTTTTTGGACTGGCGGGGGAAACAATACAAGACTGAAGATCATCATTTCCGCATTCCCGTGAAATGCTTTAAAAATATTTTACATGGATGGCTGTGGTGAAGTAAGCGCAGGCCAATTGCGTCGCGGACGGGGTCAGCGCTAGTTAAAAAAAAAACCCGGGCAGTGCCCGGGCTCACATTTCTCCCCGCGTATTTTATTCTCCGGGTTCCTGGCTCGCGGCATAGTTGATGCCATTCTCCGCGATGTACGTCAGCATTTCGTCTGCCTGCTTTTCTTCCATCAGTGTCTTTTCAAGGATATCGGCGACCTGGTTGTATCCAAGTGTGCGCGCGAGTGTGGCAAGGCCACCATAAGTAGCGATCTCATAGTGTTCCGCTTTCTGTGCGGCAAAGATGAGTCCCACATCACGCTGGGCAGTGCCTTTGTCAGTGTCATCGATGATGTCCTCACCTTCGTCAACGATGCCGGCCATAGCCTTGCATTTCTTGTCGTCGGCCTTTTCATTGATAAGTGCAAAGATCTCGTTAAGTCTTTCGACGTGTTGTTTCGTTTCCTTGAGGTGATCGTTGAAAGATTCTTTTAGCCGGATTGTCGTAGCCGCATCCTTCATCTTCTCCAGGGTCTTCACCAGTTTTTTCTCCGCCCACAGGATATCCTGCAGCTGGTCGATAAAAAACTCCCTTAGTTTCGAATGCACTGCAGAGTCTGCAGCGACCGTTATTATTTCTGTAGCCATATCTAAAGATTTATTTCAGAGATCATCAGGAAAAAATTATACCAGTTGGGGGATTGAGG
>CBFGXV010000216.1:0-5516 GCA_965652755.1 uncultured Chryseosolibacter sp.
CCCCCCGATGCCAACGACCGAGCCGATGGCGTATTTCGGAAACATATCGGATACTGTTGTAAAAAGATTGGCAGACCACGCCTGATGCGCCGCGCCTGCCAGCCCGATCAGAAATACCGCGGGCCAGTCCTCAACGCTTGTAACGAAGAATATGGGAAGGAAACAAAGGGCAAAAATAAAAAAACCGGTTTTACGCGCGCGCGTTACGGACCAACCTCGCTTTGCCAGATAACCGGGAAGCCAGCCGCCGAAAAGGCTGAGCACTGTAATGATCGTATAAATACTCACCAGGTGGACCCAGCTTTCCTTGATATCAAGTCCGCGCGTTTTTTTGAAATAGTCGGGAAGCCATATCAGAAAAAACCACCACACCGGATCCGTCATAAACTTAGCGACGATGAAGGACCATGTCTGGCGATACTTCAACAATCCGAGCCAGGATGATTTTGGACCCGTGCTGACATCGGGCCGGTCACTCTGGATGAACTGCAACTCTCCCTGCGAAACAAACTTGTTCTTTTCAGGTTGCGTGTAGAAAGGGATCCAGAGCAAAAGCCAGAGCAGGCCCGCGACACCCGCGACAATAAAAGTAGTTTGCCATCCATATGCCAGGGCTATCCATGGAACGATGGCAGGCGCGACAATAGGCCCCACGTTGGTGCCAGCGTTGAACAAAGTCGTTGCAAAGGCGCGTTCGCGCTGTGGAAACCATGTTGCGGTCGCCTTGACAGCTGACGGGAAATTTCCGGCTTCACCAAGCCCGAGGGCGGTGCGCGCCGCAAAGAAGCCGTTCACACTCGAAACAAATGCGTGACCCATTGCTGCGATACTCCACGCGACGATCGAGACACTATAGCCGATCTTTTCGCCGAACTTGTCGACGAACCATCCGAAAAACAACAACCCGACGGCGTATGCGCCTTGAAACGCTGAGTTGACCATCCCGAACTCTTCGTTGCTCCATCCCAGCTCATCGTCCAATATGGGTTTGATAAGCGAAAGGATCTGACGGTCTATGTAATTGATCGTTGTGGCGAGGAATAACAATGATACAATCGTCCACCTGTATTTGCCGACTGCCGATGTTGTTGTCTTTGCTTGTGTCTCCAATGGATGGGGGTTATGATTTTTGCCTGATCTCCTTTGCAAGTTCCAGCGCCAACGATACCTTTTGGGAAAGCTGGGACCAATTCCGGCTTTGAAGAATGTCTTTTGTAAACAACTGCGAGCCCATCCCGACACACATCGCCCCGGCCTTGAACCATGCCGTGAGGTTCTCTCTGGTCGGCTCTACACCTCCTGTTATCATGAGCCTCAGGTCAGGCACAACGGGCAGGATAGACGACACAAAGCCAGGTCCGAGCACGCTTCCCGGAAAAACCTTGATCACTGCTGCGCCGTTATCCCTGGCAGTAACTATTTCCGTAAGCGTAGCGCAACCAGGTATCCATGCGACATTGTTTTTCCTGCAAACCTCCGCCATTTCGATCTTCATGATCGGAGAAATAATAAAGTCGGCGCCTGCATCGATAAACTTTTGCGTCGTCGGCCCGTCCATGACGGTGCCTATGCCAAGCATCAGGTCAGGAAATTTTTTACGCTGACCGATCAGGTGTGTAAAGATCTCAAAAGAATTGGGACGTCTGTTCGTAAATTCAAAAGCGCGGACGCCTCCGCGGTAGGCCGCTTCGACCACCTGCTGGGCCTCCTCAGGGTTGTCGTGGGTAAAAAGCGGAACAACTCCCGTATCACGCATTACTTCGATCACCTGTTCTTTGCTAAAAGCCATCTTGATTATCTTAAAAGTTTCCCGACATTTTCGCCTTTTACCAAAAATTCCACCTCATCCACCGTAACCAGATTCACGTCGCCTTCGATGGAATGCTTTAGCGCGCAGGCAGCCGTCGCAAATTCCAGCGCCTGCTAATCATCCTTTCGCTGCAGTGAGGCATAAACAAATCCCGCCATAAAGGCGTCCCCCGATCCAACCCTGTCGACGATATGTGTCAGCTCATACGCCCGTGAGGTGAGAAGCTTTCCGTTCCATAATTGCGCCGTGATCCGGTTGTGAGAAGAGCTTACCGATACCCGGTCAGTAGTCGCGATCTTTTTTACATTTTCGAAACGCTCCCTGAATTTCACGCAAGCCTTTTCAAAAGACTCACCGGTCACGGAAGCGCAGTTGTCCATGTCCGTTATGCCGGCGATCACCACATCGCATTTTTCAATGAGAGCGGGCATGATGTCGCGCGCTGTTTTTCCATACTGCCAGAGATTTCTTCTGTAGTTGATATCTCCAGAGATTGTCAGGCCTTTGCGCCTGGCGATGGATATCGCTTCGAGACAAACATCGGCGGCCCCCTGTGAAATCGCGGGCGTGATGCCGGTCCAATGAAACCAGGTGGCACCATCCAGTATCCTTTCCCAGTCGACCATCCCGGGCTTGATGTGCGCGAAGGCAGAGTCGAAACGATCGTAAATAATCCGGGATGCGCGCTGCATCGCGCCGTTTTCAAGAAAGTACAGCCCCATCCGCTCCTCGCCATAGACTATCGCGCTCGTATCAACGCCGTGCCGTTTCAACGCTTCAGTCGCCGCCTGACCCAGGTCATTATCCGGAAACCGGGTTACATGCGCCGACGCAATCCCGAAGCGCGCGACGGAAGCCGCTACATTTGCTTCGGCTCCGGCGTATGTAACATCGAAAGCGGTGGCCTGTGTAAACCGACTGAAAGCCTGCGTCGAAAAACGCAGCATGACCTCGCCAAGGGTGACGACTTTTCCTTTATTCATCAGATTGAAAAAATACAAATTCCGTTTCAAGGTAATGGTATCCGGCAAAATATCCCACCCGGGGGCCTATCTTTAAGAATCCTTAGCAAGAAAATACAAAAAAGAGGAAAAGCATGTAAATTGAGCACCCATTTCAATACTGGCTAAAATGTCGACCCGAATTTTAAAGATACATCCCGCTGACAACGTTTATGTAGCGCTCACCGATCTGAAGGCAGGTGAAAATGTCACCTATAACGGGACCTCTACTATACTGACGGAAAATATTCCGGCAAAACACAAGTTCATCATCAACGCCCTTCCTCCTGAGTCGGAGATCATAATGTACGGTGTGTTGGTAGGTAAGACGACGCAGCCGATCCCCGCAGGAGGGTCTGTCAATACACGGAATGTGAAGCACACGGCCTCCTCTTTTTCAGGGCGAAATCAAAAGCAGGTATGGAAGGCGCCCGATGTTTCGCGCTGGAAAGACAAAACTTTTCTCGGATATCACAGGCACGACGGACAGGTGGGCACAGCAAATTACTGGATCATCATTCCTCTTGTATTCTGCGAGAACAGGAACGTTCAGGCCATTCGGCATGCGTTCGAAGACGCACTGGGTTTTGCCAAACCCGATGTATACAAATCATTCGTGCACGAACTCGTGGATCTCTATCAACAGGGCAAGCATGAAATCATCCAGTCGCATCAATTTACACCGGATGACTCCGCAACCAGATCGCGTATCTTCAAAAATCTCGACGGCATCAGGTTCCTCACGCACGAAGGTGGCTGCGGCGGAACAAGACAGGATTCCGAAGCGCTCTGTGCGCTGCTGGCCGGATATATTA
The DNA here is from genome assembly GCA_965652755.1 of uncultured Chryseosolibacter sp. Classification (GTDB taxonomy): domain Bacteria; phylum Bacteroidota; class Bacteroidia; order Cytophagales; family Cyclobacteriaceae; genus Chryseosolibacter. The sequence continues at coordinate 3,627 of CBFGXV010000216.1, forward strand.
ATAATCCCAATGTGGCAGGTGCCACCGTCCTGAGCCTCGGGTGTCAGAACGCACAGGCCGATATTCTCACAAGCAAGCTGCGCCAGATCAATCCGTCGTTTTCCAAGCCTCTCGTGATCCTCGAGCAACAGAAAGAAGGCACTGAGCAGACCCTGCTCGTCAATGCCATCCGGAAAACTTTCCTTCATCTGATCGAAGTTGATAAACAGCAGCGGAAACCTGCGCCCCTCAGCAAGCTCGTTGTAGGACTCGAGTGCGGAGGGTCGGATGGCTTCTCCGGAATTTCGGCCAACCCGGCCATAGGACACACTTCGGACCTTGTGGCAGCACTCGGAGGAACGTCTATCCTCTCCGAATTCCCTGAACTCTGCGGCGTTGAACAGGAACTCATCAACCGGTCGGTCGATGACCGCACCGCCAACCGTTTCATGGAACTCATGCGCGCTTACGCCCGGGCGGCCGAAGCTGTAGGGTCAGGCTTCGACATGAATCCATCTCCCGGAAATATCAAGGATGGTCTCATCACCGACGCGATGAAGTCGGCAGGCGCGGCAAAAAAAGGCGGCACCTCCCCTGTCACAGACGTTCTCGACTACACCGAATACGTACGACGTCCCGGACTCAACCTGCTATGCACGCCCGGCAACGATGTTGAGAGTACTACGGCAATGGCCGGATCCGGTGCAAACATCATGTTGTTTACGACTGGCCTCGGAACGCCGACCGGCAACCCGGTTGTGCCCGTTATCAAAGTTTCCTCGAATACACCATTGGCGAAAAGAATGCCGGACATTATTGACGTCGACTGTGGTGACGTGATCGCCGGAAGTAAGAGCATCGAACAATGCGGAGAGGAGATCCTCGATCTTATCATTGAGGTTGCCAGCGGTCGCAAAAAAGCCAAAGCAACTTTGCTGAACCAGGAAGACTTTATACCCTGGAAGCGCGGCGTGTCCCTCTAAAAAATTTCCGGTTGCGCCTGAAAGCCCAACTGGCCGTGCAAGCCTCTATCAATAAACCTCGATGTTTGAAATCACCGGACAAGCTCTTGAGCTTGTTATGTTGATACGCAGCTTCTCTGTTTTTACCGGGTCGAACTTCAGAATGCGCTTATAGCCAATGGTCGTGGCGGACGCCAGCGGTTGCCATGAGCCATTTTGCCAGCTTTCAACTGTAAAATTCTTTACCCGCTGACCAAGCCGGATATACTCCTGTATCAGTAAAAATTTTATTTCCTTTACTTCGCCAAGATCAAGCTGAATGTCTGCTGTCGTAACATTGTCATCCGTGGTCCAGTACGATTCCTTGTCGGCATCCACTACATTTTCGGGAGAATAGGATGCATCCCCACCCCTGTATCCGCTCGCGATCACTTCTGCGCTGCGCGCCAGGTTCACCCGGAAGGCACTATCGATCATTTTGCGCCACCCCTGTAATGAGGCGAGATCGATCTCGTTCACAAGACCGCGTTTGTCCGGCGGAATATTCAACAATAATGTTGATCCCCTTCCGACCGAAGTCAGATAAATGTCAAATAATTTCTCCGGGCTTTTCACCAGAGAATCTTCCTTCGCATGATAGAACCATCCTGGCCGGATCGATACATCAACCTCGGCAGGGATCCAATGCGTGCCTTCCGGATGACCAGTGTTCAATAATTCCTGGATCCCAGCTTTTCCCGCAAACAAGGTGTCTGGCGTGATGGTATTCCAGTTGGTTTCGCCGGCCACTCCCCGTTCATTACCAACCCAACGGACGCCCGGTCCCGCATCACTGAAAAACAAAACTTCTGGCTCCATCTTGCGAACCAGGTCAAGCGTTGCCGGCCAGTCATAATAAGTTGAACCCTGGATGGAACGTTTTTCATCCGCCCCACCGTAGTAGCCTGTA
>CBFGXV010000217.1:0-5498 GCA_965652755.1 uncultured Chryseosolibacter sp.
GGGAGCCGAAACAGAGCAAGATGGTGACCTTGTTCAAGATGGCAGCCTCCGCCGTTTCCGGAAAACAAATGGAGATTGGAAAGCAGGGGAGGATAGAAGTGTAAGGATTGATCCCTTGCTGTCGGTTGCCTGGTGGAACGAATCAGTTCTTTATTACGGAGATCTTCATGGGAATTTTCCGCAGAGGCTTGTCTTCGTTGTACACTTTTTCCGCGGCGATCTCTTCTATCACGTCAAGGCCTTCGACCACTTCCCCAAAAGTCGTGTACTGCTGATCGAGCGACATGTAGCCTCCCTCGTTGATATAAGCTTCCTTCTGCGCGGGGGTCAGCGTCAATCCCATGTTTTCCAACTCCTGTTCCACCTGATAGTCCGCGTAGGTCGATCCGTGCACAATAAAGAATTCGGTGGATGACGACTCAAGCTGCGGATTGTTTTCATCCGAGCGAGCCATGGACAGCGCGCCTTTTTTGTGAATGAATTTGCTGTTGAACTCAGCAGGCACATTGTAATTCAGCTCCTTCGGATAGATGCCCGCCTGGATCATGAACTGGTATTTGATGCGATAAAAAAGGCCGTCTTCATACACGCCTTCCTTGATATTTTTGATAAAATTTGCCCGGTGGAGCGGAGTTTCTTCGTAGAGACGGATGCGCATATGCCCGAAACTCGTTTCGATGAGGACCTCATTTTCCGGGTTTTCTTTTCCATAGGCGAGGAGGTCGGCTTCAACGCTATCGGGATTGATGTCGGTTTGTTTTTTTTGATCACACGAAACAAAAAGCACTAAAAGGAGGACGGAAAGGTATTTCATCGGGATTGGTTTCAATGGCGAAATTAACAGATTTGCGCTTCATTTGGATGCGGAAGCTAAGATGCCTTCCCGGCGGACCTGTTCATACCGGCGGAAGGGACAGGACGGCACGGGGTGGCTGAACGCCTGGCGATTGATTGAAGCCTGGAATTGACGCCGCGCCGGTAAAGCCGATGAGAAAGAGTTGCAAAAGCCGTTTATCCTAAATATTTTTAAATCCCTCTTAAAAGAGGCGCGATGATACAATACAAATGGTGAACTTTGCCGGCTAACACATCGCATGATTGTACTACACGTAGATGACGATCCGGATGACAGCGCTTTATTCTGCGAGGCTGTAAAAGAGGCTGCTCCGTCGTACACCTGTCTGGTTGCTGATAGTGCCGCCTCAGCATTTGAGATCCTGTCGGACCGGCAGCGAATTCCGGATTACATTTTCCTCGACATGAACATGCCAAAAATGAATGGACTGGAGTGTCTGAAATTGATCAAGAACAACCACACGCTAAACCATATCAAAGTGATCATGTATTCAACGGCGTCAGACCCTACCCACATAAAGGAGTTCAAAAAGCTTGGTGCCGGTTTTTTGCCAAAACCCGATCGTTTCGAAACGCTCGTCAAAAATCTGACGGACATCCTGAACTGACTACAGTCAGGCCCGCCGCATTTTATCGCTCTTCTTCAATTTAAAGATCCACACGCAGCTTCCTGCGGATAGCCTTACCGTATCCGGATTTTTTCAAGATGTTTGTTCAGGTCATTCGGCGCCGCGAAGGATACGCGCATGATCTTGCGCGTAACGGGATGGTGGTAGACCTCGACAAAGTTCGCCTGAAGGTTGTATAGCTTTACAGACGCGCCATAGAAGTTGGTGGTGACGAGGTGTTGCCCCTTGGTCAGGATGAGGTTAGCCCTTTCCCTGAGATCCAGGCAATGGAAATCTTCATTCATACAGGTGAGGTTTATGAACAAATATAAAAAATCACCGGCTTTAGTCCTACTAACTTACAAGTGCGGTTCTTTTTTGCTCTTGCAATCGTTGGAGCTATATAAAAAAAAAGCCAGTAACCCGGTGGGTACTGGCATGAATGGTATATACGAACGTGTTATGCAGGTACTGCCTCTGCAGTTTCTTTCTCCACTGCCTTCGCTGTTTCCTTTCGCGTGACATGGAAAACAAACTGCTTATCCATGCTCAGTTCGTAGGGTGCTTCGCTCAATAGTTCGGAGGCCCTTTTCGATTGCTGAAGAACCTGAAGAAGATTTTTCGCAACCGTGGAAGTTTTGATATTGTTCAGCGCTTTTCCGTTAGACGCCTCGAGAACAAAACTGAAACCCGATTTCTCTTTCTGACCCACCGCTTTGAATTCGTGCGCAAAAAGTTTGTAGTGCTGGGGACCGTTTTCAACCGCAGCTGACATCAGTTGCAGAATGACCGGACGATATTTGTTCCACAAAGTTGAATAGGGATTAGATTCGGCAAGCATCATTGTATGTATTGTTTTTTAGTTTTTTAACATTGTTTTCAGCAGGATCGACAGAAGATTCTATCGGCGCATCCTGGTAATACAAAAGGAATTTTCTAACTAACCTTGTTTAAAATCCAAAAGATCAGCAATATACGGATTAATTATACAACAACCCGCACTGATCATTAATTCCGCAGCTGTATAAATAATCAAGTGCTGTTTTCGCGGTTTTTTTTCAATGCCGCATCACTCCATTGCGCTTTATCACGGTAAACAATCCGCATCAACAGGATGGAATCCGCGGCCGCCACCGACGTAATATTTCTGCAATCGCTTTTAATATTTAGTTGCGGTGATGATCTTGTATCATAAAATGCCGGTACTGTCTCACAAAAACTACCAACCTTAAAATAGTACTTCGATGAAAAGAACCTTTAACACAGACCTTCCGGGGAATTTCGGACACCTCGCGCTGTTGATCTTCCGCGTGCTCATAGCATGCCTGTTGCTCACCCACGGATTTCCGAAACTTCAAAAACTGTTGTCAGGAGACGAAATACAATTCATGGATCCTTATGGGTTGGGCGTTACCACCTCATTCGTGTTGGTAGTCTTTGCGGAGTTCGTTTGCAGTGTCCTGGTGATCCTCGGTCTTGCTACCCGGCTGGCGACCATCCCGATCATCATTACGATGGCGACGGCGGTCATTATTGCACATGCGAATGATCCTTTCGGCGTAAAGGAGAAGCCTCTGCTTTTTCTTGTGTGTTTTGTATTCATCCTCATTATCGGTGCCGGCAAGTATTCAGTGGACAACTCCCTGAGGCGGTAGACGCGTCAGAAATATTTTTCGGGCTCAGGGAAATCTTCACCTACTCAGGGGGATAACATATGTTGATGCGCAAATGCGTGTCGGGATGTCCATACCCAATGATCGGATCATTTTTACTGGGGAGGCGCTGCGGTTTGATGTGAACCGGTGAGATTGGCCAACATGTAATGTAGCAAAAATTCCGGTAGAATAAAACCGGATCTTTTTGTAACCCGCTGGCGCTGTGTACGGTATACATACCTAAACTACTTTCGCAAACCTACATTCCCATGCTCCGGACCCACATCAAGTTTTTCTCGCGTGTCTTTTTAAAGGACAAGTTCTTTTCAATCCTGAACATCTGCGGCCTTGCGCTGGGAATAGCGGTAAGCATCATCCTGCTTCTCATCCTGCAGAACGATCTGTCGTACGACAAGCACCACGCTAACCACGAGCGGATCTATCGCCTCGGGGGTCATCTGCAGGCAACCGGGATAGACATTCGCCTCGCGCGTGTAGCGCGGGAGTTAGGACCTATACTGCAGGAGGAGTTTCCAGAGGTGCAGTCGGTGGTGCGGGCAAACTCCTGGGACCGCACGCTGATAAAGTATGAGGACAAACAGGGTAATGAAAGATCTTTTTATGAGGAAGATATTGTGCGGGCCGACTCTAATTACTTCCAGCTGTTCAGCCACGAATTCATCGCAGGTGATCCAAAGACCTGCCTCGAAGAGCTGAACACCCTGGTACTTACCGAATCAACCGCGAAGAAATATTTTGGCGATGAGCCTGCCCTGGATAAGACCATGTTCGTTGGAACAGACCTCTACAAGGTGACCGGTGTTATCCGCGACATACCAGCGAATACGCACCTGAAGTTCGACTTTCTCCTGTCGCAGCTGCCTTCCCGGTCATGGACCCAGGAAGAGGGCGGTGGGATAAAGTCTGAAGCGTTCTGGAATCCGGATGTGTACGTGTATATGTTGTTCCCGGAAGATTACGATCCGAAAGACTTCTATGACAAGTTCCCCTACATCTTCGACAAGTATTTCAAATCGTTCGGAGACAAGGTAGGGGGGAAATATACGCCGATCCTCGAGTCACTCGCTTCCATCCATTTTTATTCTGACCTGGACGCCGATGAACCTCAGGGAAATATCGCGTATCTGTACGCTTTCACCGGCATCGGTATCTTCATCATCCTGCTCGCCTGTATCAACTACATGAATCTATCGACAGCCAAGTCGGTTAACCGTGCGTCTGAGATTGCCATGAAAAAAACTCTTGGCTCGGGCAAACGCGCCCTGGTATTCACTTTCCTGGGGGAATCCGTGTTCCTTTCAATGATCTCGCTGGTTTTCGCCGTAGCCATTGTACTTGTTGTGCTGAAGGCAACATCATTTAATCAACTCGTGGAAAAGGATCTCAGCCCGGATTTTTTTGGAAATCCCACTTTGCTTGGAGGATCCCTGTTGATTGCAATAATCATCGGCCTGATCTCGGGGTTATATCCTGCCTTTTATCTGCCGTCAATTCCCACGCTGAAGGCATTGAAAGGATCGTTCAAGAACACGACCGCGAGCCATGTTCTTCGAAAGATGCTGATCACTGTCCAATTCGCGATCTCGATCTTTGTTGTCGTCTGCACCTTGCTGATGCAGGATCAGATCGACTACGTGCGCAGCAAGGAGCTGGGGTTCAATAAATCCAATATGCTCCTGCTTCCCATTCAGGATACCCTTGTGCAAAGGCAGATCGTGGGCATCAAGAATGAATTTCTGCAAAATCCGAAGATCGTCGCGGCTACAACTGCGTACAACGTGATGGGCATGAACGTGGGCGGAAACGCCGTTATGTGGGCTGAAGGGGAAGAGGGGATGAAACAACAATCCTTCACGCTGATGTTTGTCGGCGAGGATTATTTGAAGACGATGGGCATCGAATTGTTGCAGGGTCGCGATTTTCAGGCTGGTCCAAAGGCCGACATTGATGATGTTTTTATTGCCAATGAGGCAGCTGCGAAACTGATGGGGTGGGGTACCGAGGCTGTCGGCAAAAAGGTGAAGTTCTTTCACGGCAAAACGGATGGACAGGTTATCGGCGTCGTGAAGGATTTTAATTTCTCGTCACTGCACAATGCCGTTGAGCCGCTGCTGATCATCAAGGCGCGCGAAGAGGGAGGGTTCCTGCACCTGAGGGTGCAGTCGGACAACCTCCCCGAGACGGTGGAATTCATCAAAGACAAATGGGCGGGCTTTGACCCGAACCACCCTTACGAAGCATTTTTTCTCGATGAGCGGTTTAATGAACAATACCGTGCGGACGAGATCCAGTACACATTGTTGTCAGGCTTATCCGGCATTTGTATTTTCATTTCCCTGCTTGGATTATTAGGGTTGAG
>CBFGXV010000218.1:0-5497 GCA_965652755.1 uncultured Chryseosolibacter sp.
TGTGCAATTCTATCTTATGCTCCTCATACCAGGAAAGGGGAGCCATTAGCAGATCGTCTGCGGTGGAGCCGGAAAAGTAGTCGCTAAGGTGGACCCGGTCGTACGCTGGCCGTGGTTCTTCACCGTAGACAATAATTTCCGTTTCCGGGCAGCGCTTCCGCAGCCTTTCGCAAAACCGGAATCCCACCATTCCATTACCTACCACTATTACGCGTTTCATTGCAAACGATTTAAGTACGAACTGATGAAATAATGAGTAATTATACGTAAATACTCCTTGCAAATCCAAATTAAAATAAGTAAATTTACTTATAATTCAATTAGTAAAGCAGTTATCAACTTTAAAGGAGTTTGAGATGACAGAGAGGGTTAGCGCGCAGGAAATTGTCTTTTTCAGGTTTGAAGAAGATTTTGTGGAATCGGGGATCAGGTGCATTCCAATGGTCGTGCGATTTAAGCTCGACGCGTGCGGAATAAAACTGAAACTATCGGAGTGGAGCCGCCTCTCTTCCGGTCAACGCATGCACATGGCGTATGCTCCGTGCGACTCGGCGGCTGAGGTGCTGATGTATCGCGAGGAACTCTGTCGGATGGTAATGCCATTAACAGGTGAGATCCCGGCGTCCATTCCTGTCCCCGACAATCCGGCATGGTCGCGGAAGGATGAAATCCCTTATACCATCCAGGAAAAACTGCAGGAAACGGCATCGGCAATTGAAATAGGTCAATGGCAACAGCTAACGGACTTGCAGCGGTTTGCTTTGTTAAAACTGAGCTACCCGGGGCATGAGAACAAGAATTTTCCCAAGGCGCTCGCGGAGTTTGGAATTGGTGTTGGATAACCACGTGAGCTGTGCAATTCAGATACTGCCTGTCGGATTCTAGTATATCACGTCGCCGGGGTAGTTTACGTTTCTCAATATCTTGTCATCGGGCGGATTGATCATTTTGACAGGATGGGTTTTGAGAAATTCGCGCGGACTGATGTTTCCGTTTCTCGCGAAGTCTAGCAGGTGCGGATGTGCATGATTTTCCCAGATGGTAAGAAGTGGCTCGGGTTGTTGAGTATCCCTATTGAAATAACAAGTCGCCATTTTTGTTTTATCCCGGTGCAGAAGAAGCGTCGCGATGGCCCGATCATCGACAAAGGGCATATCCACGGCGACAGCGAGCCACGAAGAGCTCATGTGTTGAAAAGCGGTGAGGATTCCATTGAGCGGGCCGGGTAAATCGGAACGATCAAACAATGGGTTGAAGGCGGCCGGAACTTGTTGTTCTTTCCGGCATGAGACGAATGCGTCATCGCAATATTTCTTTAACAGATCGAAAAGGAACTCACGCTGAGGCATTCCGTTGTAGACGAGCAGGCTTTTGTCGGTACCCATGCGCGTGCTGTAACCTCCCGCGAGGACGAGGCCATTCAGGACGGAATCCGCCGTTTTGATGTTGCCGATGGTTGTCATAGTCAAATCGCGCACCTCCCGCCCGTTAAAAATGAGGTTTACTTTCCGGTAATTCAAACTGAAGTTGAGAAAGCTTCAACCTAACCTGCTATGGGTGAGTTTACGAGCCTGTGTTTTATAATGGGATGAATGGCGGGAAAGTTTGCCCGCCGGATTTTGCCGCGTGAATTTAATGCGTCAAATTTATGATACTATGGATATACAGGAGATCATCGGATGGGGAGGCGCGCTGCTATTTATTCTCGCTTACTTCCTGCTGAGCATCAGGAAGCTTCAGCCTGACAGACTTACCTACCAGTTGCTGAACATCATGGGTGGTGTTTGCCTCGTGATCAATTCAGTTCACACGAGGGACTATCCGAGTGTGTTCACGAATTTAATTTGGGCCGGTATAGGGGTCTTTGCTATTTATTTTAACAGACCGCGGTAGCCCTTGTGGAAGGGGTTATCCTGCACGGGGCTTTCGTAAAGCTTTAACATTTTTAGTACAGTCTGCTCATAGTTTCCGATGTGCATTTCATATTCTGCCTTGTTGCTCACCATCGAAAGATAATAATAGGCGCCTTCGACAAAGACGAAGATCAGGTCGGCCATATTTTCGACGTCCGGTACATCGATGACGCCGTAATCCTTTGCTTCCTGAAGCGCATCTCTCAACAGTTTTCGCAGGTCGTCGTGCAGATTTTTATAGTGTTCCTTTACGGCGCTATCCCTGAAGATCAGCGCGTAACTGCTGTAGAAAACTCCGTCATCAATGAGTTTGTTCCACTTCCTGGAAAACAGGTTTCTTATGATCTTGATGAGGCGCTCGCGCGGATTTTGCGTGCCGTTCTGGGGATTATACAATAACCGGTACCGCTCCAGTATGTACTCGATCAGCCCGTGTACCAACTCGTGTTTGGTACTGAAGTAGTGTATTACGAGGCTTGGGTTCACCTCAAGGACGGCGGCCACCTTCGCGATCGAGGCGTTCTCAAGCCCTTCTTTCCTGGCCACCTTGTAAAAAGCTTTTATGATACCTTTCTGGCGAAGCGGTTTCAGGCTCTTACGTCCCATTTATTCATTTGATTAAAAGATTTTAATACTAAAGTAATGAACCGGTGCTTATTTTATCACAAAATATTTCCTTAATTTACATTTAATAAATTAAATGAATGTTCAATTAATCTATAATTGTTAGACTAAATCCGATTTTTATGAAAAAACATTTACCGGAGCACAGGTTTCTGAAGCCGGGTTATTGGATGATGTTATGGTTGACAACCGTTTTCGTCGCCGCCGGAATGTCCTCACATGCACAGGGTGTAACTGTGAGCGGAGTAGTCAGGGACCAGAATGATGTACTGCCAGGCGTGAGCATCCTTGAAAAAGGAACATCGCATGGGACGACTGCGGATTCCGAGGGCAGGTTTAACATGACGGTGAGTTCTCCGGAGGCGGTTCTTGTCTTCAGTTTTATCGGGTATAAGACGCAGGAGATCCCTGTCGGCATCCGAACGCAGATCGAAATAATTATGGAGGAGGAAATAACTGCCCTGAACGAAGTGGTGGTGACGGCGCTCGGTGTTGAGCGGGAGGTCAAATCGCTGGGCTATGCTGTTCAAACCGTTGAAGGTGAAGTGATGACCAAAGCGCGTGAACCCAACGTGATAAACTCCCTTACTGGCAGGGTAGCGGGACTGGAGATCCGGAACCAGACGGATCTCTTTCAGGATCCCGGTATCCGCCTGCGTGGAGCCACACCGTTAATCGTTATTGACGGCGTGCCTAGCGTGGATGCTGACATCTGGAAGCTGAATGCCGATGATATTGAAACTTACAGCATATTAAAAGGAGCAACTGCATCGGCCCTCTATGGATCCATCGGCAGGAACGGCGCCATCATGATCACAACCAAGAGGGGCGCAAAGACTGGTACACAGGTGGAGATAAACTCCAGTACGATGTTCCAGCCAAGTTTTATCCGCATCCCGGAAGTGCAGACGACTTATGGTAACGGCAACAATGGTCAATATACATACGTGGACGGCTCCGGCGGCGGGCTTGAAGGAGGCGGATGGATTTGGGGGCCGAAACTTGATCAGCGCGACCCCACCACGCCCAGCGGTTATTGGGAAACCCCCCAATACAATAGTCCTGTTAACCCGGAGACCGGCGAACTGGTGCCACTGCCTTTTCTATCAAGAGGTAAGAATAATGTGGAGGATTTCTTTCGCACGGGTATGATCTCAACCAACAACGTCAGCGTGAGCGGAACAGGCGAAGATGGCAATTTCAGGATATCCACTTCCCACACCTACCAGAAAGGGATAGTGCCGAATACTGAGCTCAACAATACAAGCTTTCAATTGTCTGGAGGCTATAACCTCAGCAAGCGACTAAAGTCCGACGCATCGCTGACGTATAACAGACAATACACTGATAATTTTCCCGAGACAGGCTACGGTCCGAATAACTATCTGTACAACCTCATTCTTTGGACGGGTCCGGACATCAGCGTAAACGATTTGAGGAATTACTGGAAGCCGGGTCAGGAAGGGCTTCAGCAAAGACACTATAATACATCGTGGTATAACAATCCGCACTTTCAGGCAAACGAATACCTGAGGGGTTATTACAGGGATAACATCTTCGGGCAGGTAAAGCTCGACTACAATGTTGCACCGGGACTGGATCTTACCCTGCGGACAGGGATCAATCAGTACAACCTCAACCGGACATTTAAAGAGCCGAAAAGTTATGTGGCATATGACTATGTGTCGCAGGGAAATTTTATGCTGAGCAGCCAGGCAGAGCTCAACCTGAACACAGACTTTATCGCGCAATATGTAAAAGAGCTCAGCGAAAACTTTACGATTCGCGCGAGCGCTGGTGGCGCCAACAGGTGGCGGACATTCCGGTATCAGCGTCAAAGCACAGATGGCCTTGTCGTACCTGAATTTTTTAACCTGAGCAATTCGGCTAATCCGCTTCGCGGGGAGAACAGCCATCAGGAACAAAAAGTAAACAGTGTATACGGAACACTTGATTTTGAATTCTTCGGCGGCATTTTTCTCGGCGTCACCGGAAGAAATGACTGGGTCTCGACGCTGCCTGTCCAGAACAATTCTTTCTTTTATCCCTCCGTCTCACTTGCGGGCGTTATCTCGGACTTCACAGACTTGTCAGCCGCGAAGATATCCTTCCTGAAATTACGCGCTTCATGGTCGCGTGTTTCCGACGGGCAAATCGCGGACCTGCATCCGATCTATCGTTTCTATCCTTATCAGCACATTCAGGCGTATAACCCGGGCGTTAACTGGAACAACGCTCCTTCATTGTCATTTCCTTCTGTTCTGTTGAATCCGGATATCAAGCCCGAATCCTCAGACACCTACGAGATCGGAGCAGACGCGCGTTTCCTTGAAGGACGTCTCGGTCTGGATGTGGCGCTCTATCGCATTCGCGATTTCGACAACATTACCAGTGTTCCGATGTCTCTCGGAAGCGGTTACACATCCCGTCTGGAGAACGGCGGTGAGTTTTTGCGCAAGGGCATTGAGATCACGCTCACGGCCACCCCTGTCAGAACAACCGCATTTTCGTGGGATGTCACGGTGAACTGGAGTCAATACCGGCGTTACCTGGAATCCGTGTACGATGGTTCTGACCGGATTGGATTTATCAAAGTGGGAACCAGAACGGATCAGATCTACGGGTTTTCGTACGCATATACTCCGGGCGGTAAACTGATACTTCAGGACAATGGGTTTCCGCAGGAAGATGCGTTTACACGCATGCTTGGATATTCCAATCCAGATTATGTTTTCGGAATCCAGAATTCGCTCTCGTTTGGCAACTTTAATCTGGTGATATCGGCCGATGGGCGTGTTGGCGGCAAAATGTATTCATCCACTAACCAAAAGATGTGGTGGGGAGGGACCCACCCCGGAACTGTTAATCAGTATCGCGACGATGCGAACGAGGGTATCGCGAGCTATGTGGCAGACGGAGTCACCGTTGTCGAAGGAGCTGTCGAGTACGATTCCGATGGC
>CBFGXV010000219.1:0-5478 GCA_965652755.1 uncultured Chryseosolibacter sp.
CGACAGGTGTGATACATAAAAGCTTTTATGCATCCTGGGCACGACAAACGTAGCTTCACCCAGTTCGATCTTTGCAATTTTTGGGTCGGGGTCGAGGAGATAGGTAATGGCACCGTTCTGGAACTCCATCACATCTTCCACCACATTATAACGCATCGGAACACTTTGGAACTTCAGGCTGCCCGAGTGAACAAATGCCTGGCGGAATTCATCGTTCATGTATGGCGAGCCCTCATACCTCCCCTCCTGTGCGTCGCGGGTAAAACGTCGTGATTCGCGGATCAGCAAATGATCCTGAATCTCCATTCCACCGTTTTGCGCCAAGCAAGTCATCGAGATGGCAACCATGAAGAACAAGCCTGAAAATCGTTTGATGAAGATCATAGTCTCACGCAGTTGGGAATTCGCGTGGATCAAAGATAACAAGATCGGCATCCATTTCCCGGCCCTGACTCCATTATATGAGTCCTGGGCCGGGAACGGTTGAGTTTAATCCTCCTTTTTCCGGAAGCGCAACAGCAGAGAATGCCATCCGTAACCCATGACGAACAGAATGAGGAGAAAAAAATAAGGACTTTCGATCATACAGTTATTCTTAAAAAGTAAATGGTGTTAAAAATTATAGCCCTTTCAGGGGTGCTCATTAGACACAATATTACCCAGGGCCGTTGGAATGAAAACGACTTGAAAAGCGATTTAATACGGTTATGAAGGCCAGTAATCGGTAACAGCCGCAGGAGGCAATTATTGGCGACGAAATGCAGAAAGGAATTAAGAAAATACATTGAGATGAACCTTTTGATGCGTTTTTTTTGCTTATTTCTAATCTGATTTGATCCGTAAACAATGGCTGAGATTTCAGAAGGTAAGAAGGTCTTCACCCTCGGGGAAGTGGCCGCAAGTATTCAGAAAACGCTGGCGCAACGGTACAGTACCTCGTTCTGGGTGAAAGCGGAAATGAATAAGCTGAATTATTACCCCCATTCAGGCCATTGCTACCCGGACCTGGTGGAGAAAGTCGAAGGTAAAGTGATAGCGCAATTGAAATCAACACTCTGGAGAGATGATTTCAACAGGATCAATAAGAGCTTCCTGTCCGTTGTTAAATCTCCCCTGAAGGATGGGATCAAGATGCTCTTTTGCGCAAGGGTCACATTTGATCCGGTTCATGGCCTGGCATTGCGGATCACCGACATCGATCCTGTATTTTCACTTGGCGAACTCGAACGTGAAAAACAGGAGAGTATTTCGCGTCTCCAGCAAGAAGGTATCTTCAGTCGCAACCGATCGCTCGCATTTCCATTACTTCCAAAAAGGTTGGCGATCATTTCCGTTCAGACAAGCAAAGGTTATGCGGACTTCAATAAAATGATCGACGCAAATCCGTGGGGTTATAAGATCTTTCACGTGCTCTTTCCGTCGTTGCTACAGGGTGATCGCGCTGTCGACTCCATACTTTTCCAGCTTCACCGCATCCGCAGAGTAGCCGAACATTTCGACGTGGTGGCAATCATCCGCGGGGGAGGAGGAGAAGTAGGACTGTCGTGCTTTAACGATTATCTGCTCGCCAAAGAAATTGCGCTGTTCCCGATTCCCGTCATTACCGGTATTGGCCACGCTACAAACGAGACCGTGGTGGAAATGGTCGCTTTCCGGAATGCCATCACGCCGACCGAGCTGGCTGACTTTTTACTCCAGAAATTCCATAATTTCTCTGTTCCTGTCCAGAAAGCGGAAGAGATCCTCGCGAGCAGAGCACGTCGCATGATTGCTGAAGAGGGGAAGAGAATATTCCAGACCGTCAGGTATTTCCGATCGGTCACTGACAACGTTGTGAGCCGCAGCAGACATGATATACAGCATCTGGCGCGGGACCTTTTCAAGGTGGCAAGTCTTAGCATGCTTCAACAGAAGCAGTTACATGCCTCACTGTTATACAAATTGCGCAGCTTATCGCTGTCGGACCTGGGAGATCGCGAACAAGAGTTGAAACAAACCGTTTTTATGCTGCGCAAGGATGTGGCATCTTTCGTGAAACAGCAACAGGGTGTTGTGTCAAACATTGAAAAAACAATCTCCAACATGCATCCGCAAAATGTGTTGAAACGAGGTTATTCAATAACCCGGCTAAACGGGAGATCTGTCATGAGCACGGCAGATGTAGAAGCAAACGATGTGGTGGAAACTGTGGTGAGCGATGGCGTGATCTTCAGCAAAGTTACAACGACCGAAAAATCCTCTGACATATGAATGCACAACCCAACTACGCTCAGGCTTTTGAAGAGCTGCAGCAGATCGTCTCGGAAATTGAAGAAGGCCAGATTTCTGTTGATGAACTCTCTGAAAAAGTAAAGCGCGCCGCACACCTGATCAACATTTGTAAAGCGAAGCTTTCGTCCACTGAGGAAGATGTCAATAAGATCCTGAAAGACCTGGACAACAGCGGATCGGGAGACTAGGCAGGATCCGGAAACCTTTTTTGCCACAAACTCTGTTGGCAAAACCGGTCAAGGAAAAGTTTTAATATGTCGGTGAAACTTACGACATTTCAGTAACTACACCTTTACCGCATTCTTACGGAACCCTTTGTGAATCGTCCGTAAGTCACCGGCAAATAGTGGTTACCGATCCATTTAACCCCAAAACAATGAAACGCAGGGATATAATCAAGAATTTAGCTGTCATCCCATTTGCCGGAGGATTTTTGCCTCATCAATCCAGCGCCGGAATTCCCGGAGCACATGAAGAAGTGGTAGCTGGTCCCCTCGCAATCGGACCAAAAATATATGAATCGATTGGTGTTGATCCTGTTATCAATTGCCGAGGCACTTTTACGATCATAGGAGGTTCTCTCGAAAGACCGGAAGTACTGGCCGCAGCGAAGGCCGCGGCCGCGCATTTCGTGCAGTACGATGAGATGGCTTTTGGCGTTGGAAAGCGCCTGGCTGAAATAACCGGCGCGGAGTGGGGAATGGTATCGGCGGGTTGTGCTGCCGGACTCAAGCACGTTACTGCCGCCTGCGTCACTGGTGGTAACCCCGAGAAGCTGATAAGAATACCCAATCTTACGGGTATGGAGAAGACGGAAGTTATCATCCCAAGGTATTCGCGGAACGCCTACGACCATGCGATCAGAAATATCGGAGTTACGATCGTCACGGTGGAAAATGCTGAAGAGCTTGCTCGTGCTATTAATCAAAAAACGGCAATGATCTATCTCATGGCGGGCAACGAGTCGGCTAAGGGTAAACCGCTTTCTCTCGAAGTCATCGCCGGCATCGCAAAACCGAAGAATATTCCCATCCTTGTCGATGCTGCGGCGGAGATACTTACAATCCCGAATGTACATCTGGAACAGGGCGCGACGGTAGTTGCGTACAGTGGAGGCAAGGCGATCTGCGGGCCTCAGTGCGCGGGGTTGTTGCTTGGAAAGAAAGATATTCTCATGTCGTCATGGCAGGCGAGTTCGCCTCATCATGGGCCGGGGCGCGACAACAAAGTCGGAAAAGAAGAAATGCTTGGAATGCTCGCAGCGGTGGAAGCCTGGGTTACGCGCGACCACAATGCGGAATGGAAGACCTGGCTGTCGTGGCTTGATAGCATCTCCAGGAGGCTTGGCAAGATAGAAGGAGTTGAAACCGCTGTGCATGAGCCAACCGAGCTTTCGAATAAGTCTCCTGTACTACAGGTCAGCTGGGATCCGGACAAACTGCACATCACAGCGGAAGAGGTCGCAGAAGACTTCGCCCGCAATAAGCCCCGGATCGCGATCGGTGCGCGCAGCAGGGATGGAAAAACCACCCTGAGCATTACAACCGGTCAGATGCAGCCTGGAAATGAAAAGGTGGTCGCCGACAGGATCTATAATATACTCACACAAAAAAGGCAGCCGCGTTCCGAGGAACTGGCACCTCCGTCGGCGTCGATCAATGGACACTGGGACGTTACCGTAGAGTTCCTGAGCAGCACTGGCCAGCATTCACTGTATCTCGAGCAGGACGGCAACTGGATTCAGGGAACACATCATTCCGACTTCTCGGCTCAGGAGATCATGGGCATCGTAGAAGGCGATCAGATCAAGATGCGCAGCAATGTCCGCATACCTGGCAGCGGCGTAACGTATTTATTTTCCGGAACGGCTACAGACAACAGCATGAGTGGCTCGATCTATCTGGGCGAATATCTGACTGCGAAGTTCACGGCAAAACGCGCGGAATACCGCACGGAGCGCCGGAAGTTCACTATTCCCGGCGGTCCTCCGCTGGCTACCTGATCTTTGAGCAAGTTGATCCCCGTGGTTACATCCCGGAAAAAAAACCGGAATTCGTCCCGTAATAACTATTAAATGTTTTCACCCGAAAAATACATGCAGCCCAACCGTTATATAACCAATACCCTGATCGTTGTTTTTTTACTTCTTTCTTTTGTCGCCCGTGCTCAACCGTCCGTCGCGATTGACCTGCTGCTCAAGGGTGGACACGTGATCGATCCGAAAAACAACATCGACGGCGTGATGGACGTCGCCATCGCCGAGGGAAAAATATTGAGGGTTGCCCAAAACATTCCCGCGGCCGGCGCAAAAAAAGTTGTTGACGTCAAAGGTCTTTACGTTACTCCGGGCTTGATCGATATGCACGTGCACGTCTTTGCGGGCAATGATCTGGATTCGTATATCGCAAATGGACCCACCAGTGTTCCCCCGGACGGTTTTACTTTTCGTGCGGGTGTCACTACCGTTGTTGACGCGGGCTCTTCCGGATGGCGGAACTTCAGACAGTTTAAGGCGCAGACCATTGACAGGGCGCAAACGCGCGTACTTGCGCTGCTGAATATCGTAGGCACAGGCATGTTCGGGCGTTTCGAAGAACAGGACGTGATGGATATGAACCCGGTGATGACTGCTCACATGATACAGAAGCTGTATCCGAAGATACTTGTGGGGATCAAGTCAGCCCATTACTGGGGAGACTTCACACAAGTTGATCGCGCTGTTGAGGCTGGCAAATTAGCCAACGTCCCGGTGATGGTCGACTTCGGAGAACACGACCCGCCGAATTCTATTGAGTCTCTCTTCATGGAACATCTCCGGCCCGGCGATATTTTCACACACACGTTCTCCTATGGACCGAAACAGCGCGAGACCGTGGTTGATGAGAATGGAAAAGTAAAGCCGTTTGTATTTGCTGCACAGAAACGCGGACTCATCTTTGATGTGGGTCACGGCGGCGGAGCATTCTCCTGGCGCCAGGCTGTGCCTGCGATGAAACAGGGATTCAAGCCGGATGTAATCAGCACGGACCTGCACATTCAAAGCATGAATGGTGGAATGAAGGACTTAACGAACGTGATTTCCAAGTTCCTGAACATGGGAATGACAGTTCAGGACGCGATCGCACGTACGACTGTCAATCCAGCCCGCGTGGTCAACAGAACGGAGTTGAGAACCCTCAACACCGGTGCAGAGGCAGAGCTAGCTGT